>NZ_JBWJPF010000010.1:0-140716 GCF_056393265.1 Stenotrophomonas sp. Steno-C15 | reverse complement strand
GCGGGTTACTTCCGCTCCAGCACCAGCAGCGGATCGATGCGGGTGTCGAACCAGTTCATGCCCCAGTGCAGGTGTGGGCCGGTGGCACGGCCGGTGGCGCCGACTGCGGCGATCACCTGGCCTTGTTCCACACGGTCGCCAACTTTTACGTCGATGCGCGACAGATGCAGGAAGTTCGAGCTGACGCCGTAGCCATGGTCGATCAGCAGCGTGCCACCGGTCAGGTACAGGTCGGGGCCGGCAAAGGTGACCACGCCGGCGGCGGGTGCCTTCACCGGCGTGCCGGCCGGTACCGCGATGTCCATGCCGGAATGGCCGGCACCGGGCTGCCCGTTGTAGACGCGCGCGTTGCCGAAGCGGCCGCTGATGCGGCCCTGCACCGGCCAGATGAAGGTCTGGGTGAAGTCGGTGCGGTCATCGTCGCGGGCACGCGCGGCGGTTACCTGTGCCTGCTCGCGCTTGATCCGTTCGGCAATGGCGGGCGGAGGATTGACCGTCTTCGGCGGTACACCGTTGACCCGTTCGGTCGGCCAGTCACGCGGCGTCACCGAGATGGTGGCCGTTTCGCTGCCGCCGTCCGGGCGCTGCACCTGCACGCGCAGCGGCCCCTTTTCATCACGGCCGATACCGAACACCACGCTGCCGTAACCGCTCACGCGCAGCGAGCGGCCGGCATACTGCACGCGGCTGCCGGCGGGAACCTTGCCGATCACCAGCGCGCCCTGCGACGCACTGGCAGGAAACACCACGCGGCTGTCGATCAGGCTGCCGATGCCATCCTGGGCCTGTGCCGCAGATACGGCCCAGAGGGGGGCGGCAACCAGCACCCCCAACATGAGGAACCCACGCATCAGCGGTCGTAGGTCAAGCGCTGGCCGGCCGGCTCGCCCACCAGCGTGCTGCCGTCCCACACCCGCTGGCCGTTGACCCAGGTCGAGGCGATGCGCGACCGGAAGGTCGTGCCTTCAAACGGCGACCAGCCGCACTTGGAGAGCACGTCCTCGCGCTTGACCGTGAACGGCACGTCTTCCACCAGCACGAGATCGGCGAAATAGCCTTCGCGCAGGAAGCCGCGCTGTTCCACGTCGAACAGCTGGGCCGGGGCATGCGCGAATTTCTGCACCACCTGCTCACGGGTCAGTTTGCCCTCGTGCACGCGCTCCAGTGCGGCCACCAGCGCGTACTGCACCAGCGGCAGGCCGGACGGCGCCTGCGCATAGGGCTTCTGCTTCTCCTCCCAGGTGTGCGGGGCATGGTCGGTGGCCAGCACGTCCAGCACGTCGTCGGCCAGCGCGGCGGTGATCGCCTCGCGGTCGGCCACGTCCTTGATGGCCGGATTGCACTTGATCAGGTTGCCCTTGGTGGCGTAATCCGGGCGGGCGAAGTGCAGGAAGTGCACGCAGGTTTCGGCGGTGATCTGCTTGCGGCTGCCATCGGCCCGGATCAGCGGGCCCTTCTCGAACAGTGCCAGTTCGTCGGCGGTGGAGATATGCAGGACGTGCAGGCGGGTGCCGTGCTTGCGTGCCAGCGACAGCGCCAGCCGCGTCGACTTGATGCAGGCTTCGCGCGAACGGATGTCCGGGTGCATGTCCGGGGTCAGCGCGTCGCCGTATTTTTCCTGGAAGGCTTTCAGGTTGGCATCGATCATCGGCGTGTCTTCACAGTGCGTGATGATCGGCGTCGGACACTCGCGGAAGATCGCGTCCAGTGTTTCCGGGTTGTCCACCAGCATGTTGCCGGTGGACGCGCCCATGAACACTTTCACGCCCGGCGCCTTCTTCGGATCGAGCTGGCGGATGGCCTCAAGATTGTCGTTGCTGGCCCCGTGGTAGAAGCCGTAGTTGGCCCAGGCGCGGCCACGCGCCAGTTCGTACTTGGCTTCCAGGATGGTGGAGTCCAGCGTCGGCGGATTGGTGTTGGGCATGTCCATGAAGCTGGTCAGGCCACCGGCCACGGCCGCTGCCGATTCACTGGCGATATCGCCCTTGTGGGTCAGGCCCGGCTCGCGGAAGTGCACCTGGTCGTCGATCATGCCGGGCAACAGCCAGCGGCCGGCGGCGTCCACCACTTGCTCGCCCTCGCGCGGCGCCAGCCCGGTGCCGATCTGCGCGATGCGACCGTTCTCGATGCGCAGGTCGCCGTCGAAGGTGCGGCCTTCATTGACCATGCGGGCATTGGTGATGAGCGTGGAGGACATGTCAGTGTTTTCCTGTGCAACGGCATGAAGGGGTGTCGGTGCGTTCGGGCACGAGGTCGACACCGCCGGGGTGGAAGGGGTGGCAGCGGCCGAGCCGGCGCGCGGCCAGCCAGCTGCCGCGCAGCGGGCCATGCAGGGAGATGGCTTCCATCGCGTATTCAGAACAGCTGGGCACGAAACGGCAGCGTGGCCCCAGCAGGGGGCTGATGAAGCGCTTGTAGAAGCGCAGCAGGGCAATGAGCAGGCGCGAGATCACCCAGTCATCTTATGCCAGTTGGCATGAAGGCCGCATTTGTGCAGGATGGGCCGTTGGTCGCATGTCGCCGATGGCCTGCGACCGGTACCGGCACCTTCGGGTGCCGGCCAGGTTCCGTACCGCGCGAGGCGGTCCGTGTTCGTCGGACTGCCCCTTGGGGGCCTTGACTCCAGGACTGAATGGAGCGGGGCTGTCGAGGTTGCTGCTGCGGGTCGGGTAGGCTATAAAGGCCCGCTTTCCCGGGCCCCGGGGAATCCAAGGAAGAGCGTTTCGTGGCTGCTAAAAAAACTGCAAAGAAGGCCGCAAAGGCCGCCAAGAAAACCGCCAAGCCTGTTGTGAAGAAGTTGGCGGCAAAGCCCGTTGTCAAGAAGCCGGCGGCCAAGCCGGCGACCAAGGCAGCGTCCTCGCAACCGGCGGCCAGGAAGGCCACCGCGAAAAAAACGCCGGCCAAGGCAAGCAAAGCGGCCGTCAAGAAGGCCGCTGCGCCGGTCAAGGCCAAACCTGCTGCTGCCAGCAAGAAGGCGCCGGCAGTGAAAAAGGCCGCCAGCAAGGCGGTGCCGGTCAAGAAGGCTGCTGCCAAACCGGCTGCGAAGAAGCCGGCAGCCAAGCCGGCGCCGAAGGCGGCGGTGAAAAAGCCGGTTGCACCGCCAGCGGCAAAGAAGGCCGCGGCGCTCAAGCCGGCGGCCAAGCCTGCCGCTGTAAAGAAGGTCACCAAGAATATCGCCACGCCGGCTGCCAAGCCGGCACCGGCCCCCGTAGTGAAGTCCGCACCGAAGCCTGCCGCAACGCAGGCTCCGGCCAAGCCTGTCCCGGCGAAGACCGCGGCAGGTGCTGCAGCCAAACCGGCATGCAAGCCGGCCTCGGCCGCTGCATCTTCCGCATCGACCGCCCCGCAATCCAAGAATCCCGTGCCCGTTTCGAAATCGCCTGCCAAAACCGCCGTGAAATCCGATCCCGCTCCGAAGACCGTGTCGCGCCCTGTCGGCAAGGTCGCCGTGGCCGTCGCCGCCCGCTCGGCCGCCCCGGCCCCGCGCAGCAAGTACAAGGTCGTCGAGTACAAGACCGACGAGGCCACCGGCCGCCCGATCCTGCCGGCCGGTTACAAGCCGTCGTCGGAAGAGGAATACATGAGTCCGCTGCAGCAGGAGTACTTCCGCCAGCGCCTGCAGAACTGGCGCGCGGACCTGGTGGAGGAGTCCAAGCAGACCATCGAGAATCTGCGCGAGGAAGTGCGTGACATCGGCGACGAGGCCGAGCGTGCGACCCGTGAGACCGAGAACTCGCTGGAGCTGCGCACCCGCGACCGCTACCGCAAGCTGATCGGCAAGATCGACAGCACGCTCAAGCGCCTGGAAGCCGGTGATTACGGCTACTGCGTGGACACGGGTGAAGAGATCGGTCTGGAGCGCCTGGAAGCCCGCCTCACGGCCGAGCGCACCATCGACGCCCAGGAGCGTTGGGAGCACCTGCAGAAGCAGCAGGGCGACTGATTCCCGGTCGTTGTCTGGTCATGCAGAAAACCCGGCCTTGGCCGGGTTTTTTGTTGGGTTCACGTTGGCTGTGTAGGGCAGCGCCTTCCGGGTATCGGTGGAGCCCGCGGGTGTAAGCTCGGCCGCGGTATCTATGCCGCGGACGGTTCTGCCCGGCCCCACCCACAGGCTCTCGACGCATCCCTGCGTGCGCGGCCGATGTAGAGCCGAGCCCACGCTCGGCTCAGGCCGAAGCCGGAGGGCAAGGAATAGCAAAAGCAAAAGCAGCCAAGCATGGCTTGGCTCTACCAGGAGCGGTCATGCGTGCGCTCGCGGCTGTTGGGTCCGCCTTGTAGCGAGCCGAGCACCGCAGGGCACTGGCGCGCAGCGCCGGCTCGCGGATGGCGACGTGTTTCTTTGGTGACTTTCTTTGCACGAGCAAAGAAAGTTACACCCCGCCGCGGTCGCGGAAGAAGCCCGCCGGGCGCGGCCCGGCGCAAACCGCTGCGTGGGCGCACGGAAATGCGCAGCCGAGCATGGGCTCGCCTCTACAGGTTCACTGCAGATCGCGAAGATTCAACTTGCGCAGCGTCGGGTTCTTCCACGCGGTGATCCCGGCCACGCTCAGCACCGCGAAGCCCCCCAGCACCACTGCCGGTACCAGGCCGAGCAGCCGTGCCATCGTGCCGGCATAGAACGCGCCCAGTTCGTTGGACGAACTGATGAAGATGCCATTGATCGACGATACCCGCCCACGCATTTCCTCGGGCGTCGCCAGCTGCAGGATGGTCGAGCGGACCACCACCGACACGCCATCGAAGGCGCCGTAGAACAGCAGGATCAGCGCCGACAGCCAGAAGTGCTGCGACAGCCCGAAACCGATCACGCACAGCCCGAAGCCCGCGACCGCAGACAACAGCACCCGGCCGGCGTTGCGGTGCAGGGGGTGCCGGGCAAGCCACAGGCCCACGCCGATCGAGCCCAGAGCGGGCGCAGCGCGCAGGATGCCCAGCCCTTCGGGTCCATGGTGCAGGATCTCATGCAGGAAGGCGGGCAGCATTGCCACCACACCGCCCAGCAGCACCGAGAACATGTCCAGCGCCATCGCGCCGACCATGATGCGGTTGCCGACCACGAAGCGGGCACCTTCGGCGATGCTCTGGAAGATCGGTGCTGCGGGGCCGCTGTGCACCGGTTCCTCCACCTTCAGCGTGGCCAGGCAGGCCACTGCCACCAGCGCGAAGGCCGTCGCCACGCCATAGGACAGCTCCTTGCCTCCCAGGCCGACCAGTACGCCGCCCAGCGCCGGACCCACCACCATGCCGGCCTGGAACACCACGGCGCCCAGTCCCGCACCGCGTGCGAACTGCTCGCGCGCCAGCACGCGGGCGAACAATGCATTGTAGATCGGCGAAAGAAAGGCACGGACCATGCCGGTCAGTGCGATCGCCGCATAGATCGGCCATACGCCGTGGAACGGCAGCCAGCCCTTGGCCACGCTGGTCAGTACCAGTGCGGTGGCGATCAGGCCGGAGCAGGCGACCATTCCCAGCTTGCGCCGCGGTAGATGGTCGACCAGATAGCCGGCGAACGGGGCCACGCAGAAGAACGGCAGCACTTCGGCCAGACCGATCAGGCCCAGCGAGAACGGATTGCGGGTAACTTCGTAGATGTGCCAGCCGACGGTGACGGCCACCACCTGGTAGGACAACATGGCGAAGATGCGGTAGGCCAGCAGCTTGGCGAAGCCCGGCCGGGCCAGCAGGCCCAGCGCCGTGTCTTCGGCCGGGGCGGTCCCGCTCACGGGTGTCCGCGCTGCAGCTGGGCCTGCGCCGTCTCGCGGATGAAGGCCAGCATCGCTGCGACGCCGTTGCTGCGGGTCGGCGAAAGATGGCGGGCCAGGCCGATGTCCTGGATGTAGCTCGGCTGCGTGTCCAGGATTTCCTGTGCCGAGCGCCCGGAATAGACACGCAGGGCCAGGAAGATCAGGCCGGAGACGATCGCCGAATCACTGATGGCGTGGAAGCGCAGCGACTGCGCATTGCCTTCCGGAACGATCCAGACCATCGACTGGCAGCCGAGCAGGCGGTGTTCTTCGGTCTTCCACTCTTCGGGGAAGGCCGGCAGCTTGCGGCCGAGGTCGATCAGGTACTGGTAGCGCTCGGACCAGTCGCCGAAGAAGCCGAATTCCTCGGCGATGGCGGCCTGGGCCTCGGCGGTGGTGGGTTCAAGCGGGAACGGGGAGTCGATCACTGCAATCTCTTCGGTGGGGGCGTGGCGGGCGCGGATCAGCCGCGCTTGCGCGACCAGCGCACGCCCTGCGGGGTGTCTTCCAGCACGATGCCTTCGGCGGCCAGCTGGTCGCGGATGGCGTCGGAGCGGGCGAAGTCACGCGCCTTCTTGGCGGCGGCGCGTTCATCGATGAGGCCCTGGATGCGCGCATCCTCGCCATCATCGTGGGCAACGGTGCCGAACCACTGCGCCGGGTCGGCCTGCAGCAGGCCCAGCGCCAGACCCGCACCGAGCAGCTCGCCTTTCAGGCGCGCCTGTTCGGCCGGCTCGATGGCGCGGCGTGCTTCGGCGGCGATGCGCGCCAGTTCGGCCAGTGCCTGTGGCGTGTTGAGGTCGTCATCCAGGGTTGCCTCGATCGTGGCCGGGATCACCGCCACGGCCGGAACCGCGGCGAGCTCGCGCAGGGTGCCGTAGAGGCGGTCCAGCGTGCGCACCGACTGTTCGATCAGCGCGTCGGACCAGTCCAGCGGCTGCCGGTAGTGGGCCGACAGCAGGGCCAGGCGCAGCGCTTCCGGCGGGTGCTGGCGCACCAGGTCGTGCACGCGTTCGATGTTGCCCAGCGACTTGCTCATCTTGGCACCACCGAAATTGAGCATGCCGTTGTGCAGCCAGAAGCGGGCGAAGATCTTTCCGCCATGGGCGCATTCGCTCTGCGCGATTTCGTTCTCGTGGTGCGGGAACTGCAGGTCGACACCACCGGCATGGATGTCGATGGTCTCGCCCAGATGGGCGGCAGCCATCGCCGAGCATTCGATGTGCCAGCCGGGGCGGCCACGGCCCCACGGCGACGCCCAGCCCGGCAGGTCGTCGGTGGACGGCTTCCACAGCACGAAATCGCCTGGATCGCGCTTGTACGGCGCGACATCGACGCGGGCGCCGGCCAGCATTTCTTCCGGGTCGCGGCGGGAGAGCTTGCCGTAGCCATCGAAGCTGGCCACGGCGAACAGCACGTGGCCCTCGGCAGCATAGGCATGACCGTTGGCGATGAGCTGCTCGATCATGGTGATGATCTGCGGCATGTGCGCGGTCACTTCCGGTTCGATGTCCGGCGGCACCACGCCCAGCGCGGCCATGTCCTCGCGGTAGGCGGCGGCGAAACGGTCGGTGATGGTGCTGATCGGCACCCCCTGTTCGCGCGCGGCCGTGTTGATCTTGTCATCCACGTCGGTGATGTTGCGGGCGTAGCGAAGGGCGCCGAAACGCCGCCGCAGCAGGTCGGCCAGCACGCCGAACACCACCGGCCCACGGGCATTGCCGATGTGCACGTAGTTGTAGACCGTCGGGCCGCACACATACAGGGTCGGACAGGCCGGGTCGAGCGGAATGAACGGTTCGAGCTGGCGTGTCAGGTTGTTGTGCAGGCGCAGGGTCATGGGGGTGTGGCTGGGGGACAAGCCTGCGATTTTAGAACGTGTCGGCCCCCTTTGGGGCGACCGCCTGCCACCGGTGGACCCGGGGGCCACCCAGGTGGGGTGGGCAGGAGCGGCGCGGACGGGTAATGTTCAGCCCCTTGCGCTCGTCACTGCCTACACTATTGCCGTGTCCTTGCTCCCGTCGCCAATGAAATCCACCGCGTTGCTGACCCTGGCCTGGCTGTCGGCGTTGCCGGCCGTGGCTCTGGCCCAGGAGGGGGAGCCGCGCAACCGGGTGGTGATCGTGGAGAACGTGAAGTTCGACTACGCCCAGGTGCTGAACGTCGAGCCGGTGTTCCAGACCCTGCGCGCGACCCGGACCGAGGAGCACTGCGAGCCGGTGTCGACCCGGACCCTGGCCCCGGTGAATGTCACCGGCGAGGAGCCGACGGAGGACAAGGGCCGGATCAGCCGCTTCTGGGACTCGGTGCGCTCGATGTTCAAGCGCAGCGACGAGGAGGCGGTGGACGAGACCGCAGCCGAGGCGCCCACCGCGCCCACCGGTCCCACCAACAACGGGCCGATGCTGACCCGCGACTGCCGGATCGTTCCCGTCGGGCGCGAGTTCCGTCGGCCCATCGCGTACGACGTGGATTACGTCTACAGGGGCACCAAGTACCGCTCGCGCCTGCCGGAAGACCCTGGCAACCGGCTCAAGGTCCGGGTCTCGATCACGCCCTGGGTCGGCCCGGAGCAGGGCACGGCCAGCAATCCCTGATTCTGGGACCCCGGCCCCTTGCGCCGGCGCCGGCCGCGTGCAAAGATGCCCGGCCATGAAGCTCACCGACTTCCAGCACGACAGCAGCGCAGCCCGACAGGCGTCGGGTATGACCTCGCGTGCCCGTCGACCGGAACCCCACATTCTCGCTGGGTAACCGGAGCTTTTTGCTGTTCGTCCGATAGAAACCCAGCCCGCCGGCTGGGTTTTTTCGTTTCCGCTTCCTGAAAGCTTCAACTGCAACGATTTCACCCCACCTTTGGTTTCCGCATTTCCCTTCCACCGCGTCGAACCTGACGCCGCCACGCAAGGAAAGATGATGTCCCCCAAGCACTTCCTGAACACCCAGGACTGGAGCCGCAGCGAGCTTGATGCGCTGCTGACCCAGGCAGCGCTGTTCAAGCGCAACAAGCTCGGCGACCAGCTCAAGGGCAAGTCGATCGCGCTGGTGTTCTTCAATCCGTCGATGCGCACCCGCACCAGCTTCGAGCTGGGCGCGTTCCAGCTGGGTGCGCACGCGGTGGTGCTGCAACCGGGCAAGGATGCGTGGCCGATCGAGTTCAACCTCGGCACGGTGATGGACGGCGATACCGAAGAACATATCGCCGAAGTGGCCAAGGTGCTGGGCCGCTACTGCGACATCATCGCCGTGCGCGCGTTCCCGAAGTTCGTGGACTGGGCCTATGACCGCCAGGACATCGTGCTCAACAGCTTCGCCAGGTATTCGCCGGTGCCGGTGATCAACATGGAGACCATCACCCACCCGTGCCAGGAACTGGCTCACGTGATGGCGCTGCAGGAGCACTTCGGCACCCAGGACCTGCGCGGCAAGAAGTACGTGCTGACCTGGACCTATCATCCCAAGCCGCTGAATACCGCCGTGGCCAACTCGGCGCTGACCATAGCCACCCGCATGGGCATGGACGTGACCCTGCTGTGCCCGACCGCCGACTACATTCTCGACGACCGCTACATGGGCTGGGCCGAGCAGAACGTGGCCGAGAGCGGCGGTTCGCTGAAGATCAGCCATGACATCGACAGCGCCTACGCCGGTGCCGATGTGGTCTACGCCAAGAGCTGGGGCGCGCTGCCGTTCTTCGGCAACTGGGAGCCGGAAAAGCCGATCCGCGACCAGTTCAAGCACTTCATCGTCGACGAACGCAAGATGGCACTGACCAACAACGGTGTCTTCAGCCACTGCCTGCCGCTGCGCCGCAACGTGAAGGCGAC
Source organism: Stenotrophomonas sp. Steno-C15 (assembly GCF_056393265.1). NCBI lineage: Bacteria > Pseudomonadati > Pseudomonadota > Gammaproteobacteria > Lysobacterales > Lysobacteraceae > Stenotrophomonas > Stenotrophomonas sp. Steno-C15. The sequence continues at coordinate 131,142 of NZ_JBWJPF010000010.1, read as the reverse complement.
CGACGCGGTGATGGACTCGCCGCAGTGCATCGCCATCAACGAGGCCGAGAACCGCCTGCACGTACAGAAGGCGATCATGGCGGCGGTTGCCGGGCGCTGATTCTTTCCCATTCAAAAACCCCGCCGGGCATGGCCCGGCGCTACCAGGACATTACCCCCCATGAGCAACAAAGACGTCGTCCTCGCCTTCTCCGGTGGCCTCGATACCAGCTTCTGCGTGCCGTACCTGCAGGAGCGCGGCTACAACGTGCATACCGTGTTCGCCGACACCGGCGGCGTGGATGATGAAGAGCGTGATTTCATCGAGAAGCGTGCCGCCGAGCTGGGCGTGACCAGCCATGTCACCGTCAACGGTGGCCCGGCCATCTGGGAGGGCTTCGTCAAGCCGTTCGTGTGGGCGGGCGAGGGCTACCAGGGCCAGTACCCGCTGCTGGTCTCGGACCGCTACCTGATCGTCGATGCCGCGCTGAAGCGTGCCGCCGAGTTGGGCACCAACATCATCGCCCACGGCTGCACCGGCATGGGCAACGACCAGGTCCGCTTCGATCTGGCGGTGAAGGCGCTGGGCGACTACCAGATCATCGCGCCGATCCGCGAGATCCAGAAGGAGCACACCCAGACCCGCGCCTACGAACAGAAGTACCTGGAAGAGCGTGGTTTCGGCGTGCGCGCCAAGCAGCAGGCCTACACCATCAATGAGAACCTGCTGGGCGTGACCATGTCCGGTGGCGAGATCGACCGCTGGGAAGCTCCGGGCGAGGGCGCACGTGGCTGGTGCTCGCCGCGCAGTGAATGGCCGGAACAGGCGCTGACCGTCACCCTGAAGTTCGTCGAGGGCGAAGCGGTCGAGCTCGACGGCAAGGCATTGCCGGGCGACCAGATCCTGGCCCAGCTCAACAAGCTGTTCGCTCCGTACGGCGTGGGCCGTGGCGTGTACACCGGCGACACCGTGATCGGCCTGAAGGGCCGCATCGTGTTCGAGGCCCCTGGCCTGGTTTCGCTGCTGGCCGCCCACCGCGCGCTGGAAGACACGGTGTTGACCAAGCAGCAGAACCGCTTCAAGCCGGACGTGGCGCGCAAGTGGGTGGAGCTGGTCTACGAAGGCTTCTATCACGACCCGCTGAAGACCGACATCGAAGCGTTCCTGAAGTCCTCGCAGGCCAAGGTCAACGGCGAAGTGGTACTGGAGACCCGTGGCGGGCGCGTGGACGCGGTGGCGGTGAAGTCGCCGCATCTGCTCAACACCAAGGGCGCCACCTATGCGCAGTCGGCCGACTGGGGCGTGGAAGAGGCGGAAGGCTTCATCAAGCTGTTCGGCATGAGCTCCACGCTGTACGCGCAGGTCAATCGCGGTTGACCGCGATTGCGCTGGGGCGCTCCAGCAGAGGCGATACGGTAGCGCCGGGCCATGCCCGGCGGAATTTCACAGGAACTGTTGATTCATGCTTGAACAGACACTCGATCACCTGCAGGCCCTGGTGTCCTTCGACACTCGCAACCCGCCGCGCGCGATCAGCACCGCTGGCATCTTCGATTACCTGCGCGCCAACCTGCCGGGTTTCACCGTTGAAGTGATCGATCACGGGGCCGGTGCGGTCAGCCTGTATGCCGTGCGCGGCACACCGAAGTACCTGTTCAACGTGCATCTGGACACGGTGCCGGATTCGCCACACTGGACTGCCGACCCGCACGTGATGCGCCGCCTGGACGATCGTGTGGTCGGCCTGGGCGTGTGTGACATCAAGGGCGCTGCGGCGGCGCTGGTGGCTGCGGCCAATGCCAGTGACGGCGACGCCGCGTTCCTGTTCTCCAGCGACGAGGAAGCAAACGATCCACGCTGCATTGCCGCGTTCCTGGCCCGTGGCATTGCCTATGACGCGGTGTTGGTGGCCGAGCCGACCATGAGCGAGGCCGTGCTCGCGCACCGTGGCATCAGCTCGGTGCTGATGCAGTTCGCCGGCCGTGCGGGCCATGCGTCCGGCAGGCAGGATGCCGCCGCCAGTGCGCTGCACCAGGCGATGCGCTGGGGCAATCGGGCCCTGGATCATGTGGATTCCCTTGCATCTGCACGCTTCGGTGGCCTGACCGGCCTGCGTTTCAACATCGGGCGCGTCGAAGGCGGGATCAAGGCCAACATGATCGCACCGGCAGCCGAAGTGCGTTTCGGCTTCCGCCCCCTGCCCTCGATGGACATCGATGCGCTGCTGGCGACCTTCGCGGGTCTTGCCGAACCGGAAGCCGCGCTGTTCACCGAAACCTTCCGTGGCCCCAGCCTCCCGGCCGGTGACATCGCCGAAGCCGAGAACCGCCGTCTGCTGGCGCGTGACGTGGCCGATGCGCTGGAGCTGCCGATCGGCAACGCGGTGGACTTCTGGACCGAGGCCTCGCTGTTCTCCGCGGCAGGCTATACCACGCTGGTGTTCGGCCCCGGCGACATTGCCCAGGCCCACACGGCCGATGAGTTCGTGACGCTGGAGCAGCTGCAACGCTATACCGACGCCGTGCACCGCATCATCGGCGCCGGCGCCTGATCAACCCCACAACGCCGCCACGCCCCGGCATGGTGGAACTGCAACGCGGCGACCGCCGCCCGTGACGAAACCGAAATGTCTCCTGCCCTCCAGCCCCACCGCCAGACCCGCCAGACCATCGTGCGCCTGCTGTCCAGCATGGCCAGCGCGAAGGAGATCAGCCAGTACCTCAAGCGCTTCTCGCAGCTGGACGCCAAGCGCTTCGCCGTGGTCAAGGTCGGTGGCGCCGTGCTGCGCGACGATCTTGAAGCGCTGACCTCCTCGCTGTCCTTCCTGCAGGAAGTCGGGCTGACCCCGATCGTGCTGCACGGTGCCGGCCCTCAGCTGGACGCCGAGCTGTCCGCTGCTGGCATCGAGAAGCAGACCGTCAACGGCCTGCGCGTGACCTCGCCGGAAGCACTGGCGATCGTGCGCCGGGTGTTCCAGCAATCCAACCTGCGCCTGGTCGAAGCCCTGCAGCAGAATGGAGCGCGTGCCACCTCGATCACCGGTGGCGTGTTCGAGGCCGAGTACCTGGACGTGGACACCTACGGCCTGGTCGGTGAAGTGAAGAAGGTCAACCTGGCGCCGATCGAAGCCAGCCTGCGCGCCGGATCGATCCCGGTCATCACCAGCCTGGGTGAGACCGCCGGCGGACAGATCCTGAACGTCAATGCCGACTTTGCCGCCAACGAACTGGTGCAGGAACTGCAGCCGTACAAGATCATCTTCCTGACCGGTACCGGTGGCCTGCTGGACGAGGCGGGCAACGTCATCGATTCAATCAACCTGTCCACCGAGTACGACCACCTGATCGCACAGCCGTGGATCCACGGCGGCATGAAGGTCAAGATCGAACAGATCAAGGATCTGCTCGATCGCTTGCCGCTGGAATCGTCGGTGTCGATCACCCGCCCGGCCGATCTGGCCAAGGAACTGTTCACCCACAAGGGCTCAGGCACGCTGGTGCGCAAGGGCGAGAAGGTGCTGCGTGCGGCCACGTGGGACGAGTTGGATCTGCCACGCCTGAAGGGCCTGATCGAATCCAGCTTCGGCCGCACCCTGGTGCCGGACTACTTCCAGAAGACCAGGCTGCTGCGCGCGTACGTCAGCGAGAACTATCGGACGGCCGTCATCCTGACCAACGAGGCCGAAGGTGTCTATCTGGACAAGTTCGCCGTGCTCGATGATGCGCAGGGCGAGGGCCTGGGGCGTGCGGTCTGGAACGTGATGCTGGAGGAAACGCCTCAGCTGTTCTGGCGCTCGCGTCACGGCAATCCGATCAATCACTTCTACTACGCCGAATCCGACGGCTGCTACAAGCAGGACCAGTGGAAGGTGTTCTGGTTCGGTGCCGATGGCATCGACCGCATCCGCACCTATGTCGATCACTGCGCTGCACGCGCACCGAGCCTGCAGGGCTGAACGATGACCGTCACCGACACCTGGGCGACGGTGCCGACCCTGCGCGGCCAGCATGTGACGCTGCAGCCCTTGCAGCAGGGACACGTGGACGGCCTGCGTGCCGCGCTGGAAGGCAGCGGACTGGACCGGCTCTGGTACACCCAGGTGCCGGCGCCGGCACAGGCAGGCGCCTACGTACAGGCCGCACTGCAGGCGCAGGCGGAGGGCAGGGTGCTGCCCTTCGTCATCCGTGATGCCGCTGGCGACATCGTCGGCAGCACCCGCTTCTATGACCTCGATGCTGCCGTGCCCAGGCTCAGTCTCGGCTATACCTGGTATGCACCGCGCGCGCAGCGTACCGGTGCCAACACCGAGGCCAAGCTGTTGCTGCTGCAGCATGCCTTCGAAGTCATGGGCTGCATCAGCGTGGTGCTGGAAACCAGCTGGTTCAACACCACCTCGCGCACCGCCATCGCCCGCCTGGGGGCCAAGCAGGATGGCGTGCTGCGCAACCACAAGCGACATGCCGACGGCACGCCGCGCGACACCGTCATCTTTTCCATCATCGATGCGGAATGGCAGGGCGTGAAGCGCCACCTGCAGTACCGTCTGGACAGCCACGCATGAACGATTCGATTTTCTCCCTGGGCATCATCGGTGCCCGCGGCCATACCGGTGCCGAACTGATCAAGCTCGTTGCCGCGCATCCGCGCCTGCGCCTGGCGTTCGTATCCTCGCGCGAACGTGCAGGGCAGCGCCTGTCTGACCATCATCCGGAAGTGCAGGGTGACCTGCGCTACGAGAACCTCGACGCCGACGCGGTGGCGGCCAAGGGCGTGGACGCGGTGATCCTGGCGCTGCCCAATGGCCTGGCCGCACCGTTCGTGGCCGCGCTTGAAAGCGCCCGGCCCGATACGGTGATCGTGGACCTGTCGGCCGACTACCGCTTCGATCACAGCTGGTACTACGGTCTGCCGGAGCTGACCCGCGGTCGCTACACCGGGCAGAAGCACATCAGCAATCCTGGCTGCTACGCCACCGCGATGCAGCTGGCGATCCATCCGCTGCTGGACCTGCTGGCCGGGCCCCCGCAGTGCTTCGGCGTGTCCGGCTACTCCGGTGCGGGCACCACGCCCTCCGACAAGAACAACGTCGAACTGCTGGCCGACAACCTGATGCCGTACGCGCTGACCAACCACGTGCACGAGCGCGAGGTGTCGGTGCAGCTGGGGGTGGCAGTGGAGTTCATGCCGCATGTGGCGCCCCATTTCCGCGGCATCACCCTGACCGCCAATCTGTGGTTGAACCGCGCACAGACGCGCGAGCAGATCGTCGAGCGTTTCCAGCAGGCCTATGCCGGCGAAGCACTCATCGAGGTGGTGGATGACGCGCCGTGGGTCAGCCGCATCGCCGGCCGCCACGGTGCCCAGATCGGTGGCTTCACCCTGGCCCCGGGTGGCAAGCGGGTGGTGGTGGTGGCGACGCTGGACAACCTGCTGAAGGGCGCGGCCACCCAGGCCATGCAGAATCTCAACCTTGCGCTGGGCATCGACGAACTGACGTCGATCCCGCACTGAACCCGCATCCGGAGCCCCCATGGCAGACCTTCTTTGGCAGAAACCCGGCGTCGCTGTCGACGCCCAGATCCAGACCTTCCTCGCCGGCGATGACGTGATCCTCGACCGTGAGTTCTTCCTGCATGACATCGCGGCCAGCGCCGCGCATGCACAGGGCCTGCAGCACATCGGCATCCTCGCCGCCAGCGAGCTGGAGGGCCTGCTGCGCGAACTGGAGGTGCTGGCAGACGACTTCCGCGCAGGCCGTTTCGTGCTGGATACGCGCTATGAAGACGGTCACTCGGCGATCGAAGCGCGCCTGACCGAGCGGTTGGGTGATGCCGGCCGCAAGATCCACACCGGTCGCAGCCGCAATGACCAGATCCTGGTCGCCACGCGCCTGTGGCTGAAGGAAAAGCTGCAGCGCGTCGCCCAGCTCAGCGCCGAGGTGGCCAAGGTCGCGCTCGACCGCGCTCAGGCGGAAAAGGACCTGCCGGTGCCGGGCTATACGCACATCCAGCGAGCCGTCGTGTCCTCGGCGGGCATGTGGTGGGCCGGCTGGGCGGAAGCCTTCATCGACAATGCCATCCGTGCACGTGACACCCATGCGCTGGTCGATGCCAACCCGCTGGGTACCGCCGCCGGGTATGGCGTGAACCTGCCGCTGGACCGTGAACACACCACGGCCGCGCTTGGTTTCGCGCGCATGCAGGTATCACCGATCTATGCACAGCTGTCGCGCGGCAAGTTCGAGCTGGCCGCCCTGGAGGCGCTGGGTGGCGCTACCCTGGACCTGCGTCGCATCGCCTGGGACCTGTCGCTGTTCACCAGCGCCGAATTCGGCTTCGTCGCACTGCCGGCGCAGTACACCACCGGCAGCTCGATCATGCCGAACAAGCGCAACCCCGATGTGATCGAACTGATGCGTGCCACCCACGCCAGCGTTGCTGCGGCGCGCACCGAAATCGAACAGCTGCTGTCGCTGCCGTCCGGCTACCATCGTGATCTGCAGTCGTCCAAGGGGGCCATCTTCCACGGCTTCGGTCGCGGCCTGGCCGCGCTGGAACTGCTGCCGGCGCTGCTGGCCAATCTGGAATGGCGCGAGGACAGGCTGCGCGCGGCGATCGACTCCGGCATGTATGCCACCGACGTCGCGGTCGAGGCCGCCGTGGCCGGCGTGCCGTTCCGCGACGCCTACAAGGCCGCCGCGGCAGGTGCCGACAGCGCAGGGCAGGGACGCACGCCGGAGGGCAGCCTGGCCGCGCGTGTCTCGCCGGGTTCGGCATCGGACCTGCGCCTGGATGAGCTGCGCGCGCGCTGGCAGGCGCTGTCCTGATGGCGGGCACCGTCTATCTGGTCCTGGCCATGCGCCGGCCCGGCTTCAGTGCCGCCGCTGTGCAGCCGCATCTGGATTTCCTCGATGGACTGCGTGCGCAGGGCCAGCTGCAGCTCACCGGTGGTTTCGCCGACGGCAGCGGCGGTGCCTACGTGCTGTGCAACGTGGAGAGCCTCGCACAGGCGCAGGCCATCGTCGCCACGGATCCGCTGGTGACGATGCAGGCCTCCGAGCTGACCGTGCACGAATGGAATACCCGCTGAGAGCCCGGCCATGACCCCGCACGCCGCCCCCGTCGCTTCGCCGTTTCCCGAACAGGCGCTGCCGCCATGGCGACGTGCCGTCCTGAAGGTGGGCAGCAGCCTGCTCGCTGCCGATGGAGGCGGCCTGTCACCACGCCATGCGCTGGGCCTGGCCCAGTTCGTCTCGGCCAATGTGCTGGCCGGCCGCGAAGTGGTGATCGTCTCGTCCGGCGCGGTCGCCGCCGGCCGCGCGATCCTGCCGCGTGCCGATGAGCCGGGCGCTGCGATGGCCGCGCGGCAGGCACTGGCTGCGCTTGGCCAGGCGCAGCTGATCGGCCTGTGGCAGCGCTTCTTCGAGCGCCCGGTCGCGCAGGTGCTGCTGACCCACGACGACCTGCGCAACCGCCGCCGCTACCTCAACGCCCGCGCCACCCTCACCGAACTGCTGCGGCTGGGTGCGCTGCCGGTGGTGAACGAGAACGACACCGTCTCGGTGGATGAACTCAAGCTCGGCGACAACGACAACCTGGCCGCGACCGTGGCGGCGCTGGTCGATGCCGACGCATTGTTCATCGCCACCGACATCGATGGCCTGTACAGCGCCGATCCGCGCACCGTGGCCGACGCGAGGCCGCTGCACGATGTGCCGGAACTGGGCCCGGACGTGCTGGCGATGGCCGGCGGCGCCGGCTCGCGCGCGGGCACCGGGGGCATGCGTACCAAGCTGGAGGCCGCAGCCAAGGCCGGCCGGCTGGGTATCGAAACCTATCTGTTCAACGGCCGCAGCGGCGAGGTGGTGCGCGCGCTGGCGCAGGATCGCCTGTTCGGCACCCGGATCCATGCCGCACGCAGCCGTGAAGCGGCGCGCAAGCACTGGCTGCGCCATGCCCCCCTGGCCGATGGCGCGATCGTGATCGACGCCGGCGCGGCGCAGGCGATGCGCGAGAAGGGCGCTTCGCTGCTGCCCGGCGGCATCACCGGTGCCGACGGTGATTTCCGCCGGGGCGACATGGTGCAGGTGTGCTGGAACACCGCCGAAGGGCGGGTCTGCGTTGCCCGTGGTGTCAGCCAGTACGCGGCTGACGACGTGCGCCGCATCGCTGGCCGCCATTCGCGCGACATCCAGGCCGTACTGGGCTACAACTATGGGGGCAGCGTCGTCCATCGTGACGATCTGGTGCTGCCATGACCGGACCGCAGGACACCCCGATGAGTGACATCCAAGCACAGGCACGCGCCTGCCGTGACGCGGCCCAGGCGGTTGCAGGCCTCGACAGCGAAGCGCGGCGCGCGCTGCTGCAGGCCATGGCACAGGCACTGGAAGTGAATGCCGGCCAGATCCTGGCCGGCAATGCGCGCGACCTGGCCGCCGCGCGCGACAAGGGCGTCGGCAGTGCCATGCTGGACCGGCTGGCACTGGACCCGCCGCGTCTGCTGGCGATGGCCGACGCGGTGCGTGAGGTTGCCGCGTTGCCCGATCCAGTCGGGCAGGTGACCCGCGACGACGTCCGCCCCAATGGCATCCGCGTGCAGAAAGTGCGGGTGCCGCTGGGCGTGATCGCGATGATCTACGAGGCGCGCCCGAACGTGACCGCCGAAGCGGCCGCACTGTGCCTGAAGGCAGGCAACGGCGTGATCCTGCGTGGTGGCTCCGAGGCGATCCATTCCAATACCGCCATTGCCCAGGCATTGGCCGGTGCGTTGCAGGCCAACGGTGTTCCCCCCGCAGCGGTGACTGTACTGACCGACCTGCGGCGTGAGGCGATGCTGGAGCTGCTGCAGCTGCACGAGCTGATCGACCTGGCGATTCCGCGGGGCGGCGAAGGCCTGATCCGCTTTGTCGCCGAACACGCGCGCGTGCCGGTGATCAAGCACTACAAGGGCGTCTGCCATCTGTTCGTGGACGCCAGCGCCGATCTCGACCAGGCCGTCGGCCTGCTGGTCGATGGCAAGTGCAGCCGGCCGGCCGCATGCAATTCACTGGAGACGCTGCTGGTGCATCGGCGCGTGGCGGCGGAGTTCCTGCCGCGCGTGGCGCAGTCGCTTGGCGAACGGGGCGTACAACTGCGTGCGGATGCCCACGCGCGTCCGTTGCTGCCGGGCAGCACCGAGGCGACCGACGAGGACTACGCAGCCGAATTCCTCGATCTGGTGTTGGCCGTGCGCGTCGTCGATGATCTCGATGCGGCAATCGCGCATATCCGCCGCTACACCTCCGATCACACCGAAGTGATCGCGACCACCGATGCCGTCAATGCCGAGCGGTTCGTCAATGCGCTGCGCTCGGCGGTGGTGATGGTCAACGCGTCCTCGCGCTTTTCGGACGGCGGCCAGCTTGGGCTGGGCAGCGAGATCGGCATCTCCACCACGCGCCTGCATGCCTATGGTCCGATGGGGCTGGAGGCACTGACGGTCGAGCGCTTCGTGGTCCGCGGCGAGGGTCAGACGCGGGTCTGACCCGGCAGCCGCCAGGCCTGCGCCGGCGGCGAGCCGTTTACCAGAGGTCTTCCAGCTTTCGCGGCTTGCAGGCCACCCACGATGCGCACAGCATCAGCGTGGCGCAGCCGAACAGGAAGCCGAACGGCAGCGTCCAGCCGTTGCTGACGGTATGCAGCCAACCGACCAGGAACGGACCCAGGCAGCTGAAGCTGTAACCCACGCCCTGCATGAAGCCGGACAGCGCGGCGGAACCGGTCGGGGTACGCGTGCGCAGGTTGATCAGGGTCAGCGCCAGCGGGAAGGTCGAGGGGCCCACGCCGAGCAGGCAGGCCCACAGCAGCGGCGCCTTCATGGGGGCCAGCAGCAGGCCGGCAAAGGCGATCACGAATGACGAATAGCCGATCAGGACCAGCGGGAACGGATTCTGCAGGCGCACCGCCATCGACGGAATGACCAGCGACGGCAACAGGCCCAGCGCCGAGAACACCGCCACCATCACCCCACCGAACGCAGGTGTGGCGCCGGCTTCGACCACGATGCGCGGCAGCCAGGTGAACATCGAATAGGTCATCAGCGATGTCATGCCGAACATCAGCGTCATGCTCCAGCCCAACGAGGTGCGCCAGACCTTGCCGTGAGGCTGCGCGGTGGGATCGGCAACGTCGGCCTGCGGCTTCGGTGCGCGCCTGGCCAGTACCAGCCACGGCAGCGCGGCGGCCAATGCCAGCAATGCCCACATGCCCAGCGATACGCGCCAGCCGGCCGCGCTGGCCACCGGCACCGCCAGCAGTGCCGGCAGCATGGTGCCCAGCTGCAGCACGCTGATGTAGAGCGTGCTCATGGTGCCGACCTTATTGGCGAAGTAGCGCTTCACCAGCGGCGGCACCACCACGTTGCCGATGCCCATTCCAGCCAGCGCGACGACCGCGCCCAGCAGCAGGGTGCCGACGTTGCCGGCGCTGGAGCGCAGCAGCAGGCCTGCCGTGGCCAGGATCATCGCCAGCAGGGTGGTGCGCTCCAGGCCCAGGCGCCGGGCCACAGCCGGCGTGGCCACGCCGAACAGCGCGAACGAGGCGGTCGGCAGCATGCCCAGTACGCCGGTCATGGTGGTGCCGAATCCGAACTGCTGGCCCAGTACGTCCAGCAGCGGGGTGATCGAGGTGACGGCAGTGCGCAGGTTGACCGCCGCCAGCAGGATGGCGGCGAATGCCAGAACGCGGCCGTGCAGCAGCGACGGCGATTCGGGTGAGGAGGAGCTCATGGTGGTCCTTGCAGGTGTCGCACGCCGCCACAGTGGCGTGCAGCGCCGGCATCGGTCTACGCCGACGCGGCGGGTGGGGGAGTGGGCATCATTGTACGTGGCTGGCGGGCGGGGCGAGGTCCCGTCGGCGCAATCTGTCGCTATCGGCACTTTCCGGCACGCTGCGGCGCGCCTCTCCGGCGTCGCGTCCGGCGGGTCGCTGGACGGCAGACACAAAAAAACCCGGAGGACGATGGCGTCTTCCAGGCTTCTTGGTGACCACCGGAGTGGTCGGGGAGACAGGATTCGAACCTGCGACCTCTACGTCCCGAACGTAGCGCTCTACCAGACTGAGCTACACCCCGAAGGGAGCCGCCTATTCTAGCCATTCACCCCGATGGCGGCAAGGGGTGAACGCCGTTTCCTTCACGCTGCCGGGGGCAGCGGCTCTTCAGGGAACAAAAAAGCCTGGACGACTTCACCAGGCTTCAATGCGACCACCGAAGTGGTCGGGGAGACAGGATTCGAACCTGCGACCTCTACGTCCCGAACGTAGCGCTCTACCAGACTGAGCTACACCCCGAAGGAGCCGCCTAAGATACCGTGTGAAGGCCTGGGCGGCAAGGTTTTTTTACATTTCAGCGACGATTCTCTGTGTCGATGCGGTTCTGTTCGCGGGCTTCGAACCACATGCCGTTGAGGATGGCGACCGTCGAGGCGAGGCCGGCGCCGAGGATCCAGGCGAAATACCACATGTTCGGTTCTCCTTGGGAGGCAGGGGATCAGTAGGCGTTGGGGTTGCTGCCCATTTCATCGCTGGTGGTCTTGCCCTTGAGCACGCGGTACACCCAGGTGGTGTAAGCAAGGATGATCGGCAGGAACACCACCGTGGCCAGCAGCATGATCCACAGGGTCAGATGGCTGGACGAGGCATCCCACACGGTCAGGCTGGAGGTGGGCTGGCTGGAGGACGGCAGCAGGAACGGGAAGATCGCGAAGCCGACGGTCAGGATGATGCCGGCGATGGCTGCGCCGGAGGCGATGAAGGCCAGGCCGCCGCGACGGGCACGCAGCAGCACCGCGCTGGCGAGCAGGCCAAGCAGGCCGACCAGCGGCGCCAGCAGGGTCGCCGGCATGGTGCTGTAGTTGCGCATCCAGCCGCCGGCCGCGCCCAGCTCGGCGCTCTTCAGCAGCGGGTTGGTGGCGCCGTCGGTGATCACCTGCGAGGTGATCTGGTAGCCCGGCAGGCCGAAGGCCACCCAGGCTCCCCCCACCGCGAACAGTGCGAAGGCGATCAGCGCGGCAATGCTGCCAAAGCGTGCCGAGCGGTCAGCCACCGGGCCATCGGTCTTGATCACCAGCATCGCCGCACCGTGGGCCACCAGCATGGAAACACTGAGCAGGCCGGCCAGCAGCGCGAACGGCATCAGCAGCCCGAAGAACGAGCCGGTGTAGAAGATGCGCATGCTGTCATCGAAGTGGAACGGCACGCCCAGCAGGACGTTGCCCACCGCCACGCCCATGATCAGCGCAGGGATGAAGCCGCCGATGAACAGCGCCCAGTCCCAGGTGTTGCGCCAGCGCTCGCCCGGCATCTTGCTGCGGAACTTGAAGCCGACCGGGCGCAGGATCAGGGCAAACAGGATGACGAACATCGCCAGGTAGAAGCCTGAGAAGCTGACCGCGTACAGCGGCGGCCAGGCGGCGAAGATCGCACCGCCACCCAGGATCAGCCACACCTGGTTGCCTTCCCATACCGGGCCGATGGTGTTGATCACCAGCCGGCGCTCGGCGTCGGTGCGGGCCACGAAAGGCAGCAGCGTGCCCACTCCCAGGTCGAAACCATCCATCACCGCGAAGCCGATCAGCAGGATGCCGAGCAGCAGCCACCAGATCACGCGCAGCGTGGTGTAGTCCAGAAGAATGAAATCCATCTTGGTTTTCTCCTGCCTCAGGCCTGGCCGGCGGCCGGCGCTGCGGCATTGGGGGAAGCATGCGGGCGGGGCGACTGCAGCGACGGCAGCACCTCGTCCGGACCCTTGCGGATCGCCTTGAGCATCAGCTTGATCTCGACCACGATCAGTGCGGTGTAGATCGCGGTGAAGCCGGCCAGGGTCAGCACGATCTGGTGCAGGGCCAGGCCCGATGCCGCGTAGAACGTCGGCAGCACGCCATCAACCGCCCAGGGCTGACGGCCGTACTCGGCCACGAACCAGCCGCATTCGATCGCGATCCACGGTGCCGGCAGCGTCCACAGGGCCAGCGTGAGGAACCAGCGCTTGTCCTGGAAGTTGTTGCGGCACGAGTAGTAGAAGGCCAATGCGAAGAAGGCGATCAGATAGAAGCCCAGGCCCGCCATCACGCGGAAGGTCCAGAACAGCGGCATCACGCGCGGCACGGTATCCATTGCCGCCTGCGAGATCTGTTCGGGGGTGGCGTTGAGGATGTCCTCGCGGTAGCGCTTGAGCAGCAGCCCATGGCCCAGATCCTGCCAGTGGCGGTCGAACATCTCACGGGCTTCGACGTCGTTCTTGTTGGCGCGCAGGCGCTCCAGCGCACCGTAGGCGAGCTGGCCGCCGCGTACGCGGTGCTCGGCGCGCTCCACCAGTTCCAGGATGCCCGGGATCGGCTGGTCCAGTGAACGGGTGGCGATCAGGCCCATCAGGTATGGGATCTTCACCGCATAGTCGTTCTGGTGCGTCTGCTGGTTGGGAATGCCGAAGGCGGTGAAGTCCGCCGGGGCACGCTCGGTCTCCCACATCGCCTCGATCGCGGCCAGCTTCATCTTCTGGTGCTCGCTGGCGGCGTAGCCACTCTCATCGCCCAGCACCACCACCGACAGCGATGACAGCAGGCCGAACGCAGCGGCCACCGCGAACGAACGGCGGGCCAGGTCCTTGTGCTTGTTGCGCAGCAGGAACAGGGCACTGATCGACATCACGAACACCGCGCCGGTCACGTAGCCGGCGCTGACGGTATGCACGAACTTGGCCTGCGCCACCGGGTTGAACACCACGGCCATGAAATCGACCACTTCCATGCGCATGGTTTCCGGGTTGAACACCGCGCCGGTGGGGTTCTGCATCCAGCCGTTGGCGATCAGGATCCACACCGCCGACAGGTTGGTGCCCAGCGCCATCAGCCAGGTGACCGTCAGGTGCTTGACCTTGCTCAGGCGGTTCCAGCCGAAGAAGAACAGGCCGACGAAGGTGGCTTCCAGGAAGAAGGCCATCAGCCCTTCGATCGCCAGCGGCGCACCGAAGATGTCACCCACATAATGGCTGTAGTACGACCAGTTCATGCCGAACTGGAATTCCATGACGATGCCGGTGGCCACGCCCATGGCGAAGTTGATGCCGAACAGCACGCCCCAGAACAGGGTCATCCGGCGCCAGATCTCCTTGCCGGTCATCACGTAGACACTCTCCATGATGGCGACCATGAACGACAGGCCCAGGGTGAGTGGTACGAATAGGAAGTGGTACATCGCGGTCAGCGCGAATTGCAGCCGCGACAGTTCTACGACTGTCTGATCAATCATGGCCTGGCTACCTCGTTGGATAGTGCCGTTGCAGGTGGCGGGAAGGGTGGTCTACGACGTGAATGATGTGACCGACTACTTCAGACAGCCTTGATCCAGATCAATGTATGAACAGGTACGCGAAGAGATCGTATGCGGGCCCTGTGAAAACTGCGACCCCTGGCCGCAGGGGGAGGCTGTTGCCTGTGCCTACAATGCCATCCATCCTCCACTCCCTGTGAAGACCCTTTGAGCGCTGCCGAACCGACCGTCCTTTCGCCGGAAGCCGAGACGAACCGGCAGCGGCGTGCCCGCACCGCGTGGCTGGCCGACCTTGCGCGGGGGGCACGGGGCCGCCAGCGCCTGGCGGCCGTATGCATCAGCCTGTCCGGCGCGCTGCTGATCGGCCAGGCCGCCGCCATCGCCTGGCTGGTGCAGCAGGTTCTGGTGGAGCAGGCGCCGCTGTCCTCGGGCCTGCCGGTGCTGGCCGCACTGGCGCTGATCCTGTTGCTGCGCACGGCATTGGGCAGCGCGACCCAAGCTGCCGCCGGCGATGTTGCCGACACTGCCCGCCTGGCCCTACGCGAGCGCGTGTTCGCGCGCCTGCTCGGCCACGGGCCGCTGTGGCTGCGGCAGCGCCGCACCGGCGAGCTGGGCGAGCTGCTGCTGCATCACGGTGATGCGATCGAGAATTATTACAGCGGTTTCCTGCCGGTGCGCACTGAAGTGGTGGTGGTGCCCGTGCTGATCCTGGCCGCGGTAGCCTGGGTGGATTGGGTGGTGGCGCTGATCCTGCTGTTCACGGCGCCGCTGGTGCCGTTCTTCATGATGCTGGTGGGGTGGGGCGCCGAAGCGGCAGGTCGCGCGCAGCTGGGTGAGCTGGCGCGCATGAGCGGCCATTTCGCCGACCGCATCAAGGGCCTGGGCCTGCTGCGCGTGTACGGACGGGGCGAGGCCGAGCTGGCGGGAATAGAAGCCGCTGCCGAGGGCGTGCGGCTGCGCACGATGAAAGTGCTGCGGATCGCGTTCCTGTCGTCCACGGTGCTGGAGTTCTTCGCTTCCGTCAGCGTGGCGATGGTTGCGCTGTACCTGGGCTTGAGCTATCTGGGCATGATGTCGCTGCATGCGGCCGTGCCGACGTTGGGCGCAGGCCTGTTCTGCCTGCTGCTGGCACCGGAATTCTACGCGCCGCTGCGACGGCTGGCCGCGCATTATCACGATCGTGCCAACGCGCTGGCCGCGGCAGCCGAAGTGGAGCGCCTGCTGCAGTCGTTGCCGGATGAGCAGGGACTGATCGAGAACGAGGTCGTGCCGCTGGCAGTGGAGCCGGCCGAGGCCGCACTGCCGCCGCTGCAGGCACAGGGCCTGGTGCTGCGCCCGCTGGGCGCGTCGCAGGATGTGCTGCAGGGCGTGGATGTGCTGCTGGAACCAGGCCAGCGGCTGGCACTGGTAGGTGCCAGCGGCAGCGGCAAGAGCACGCTGTTGGAGGCGCTGGCCGGCTGGCTGCCGCCGCGCGCGGGCAGGCTGATGCTGCGCCCCGGCGTGCAGGTGGCCTATGCCAGCCAGCGCCCCTATCTGTTCCACGGCAGCATCGCCGACAACCTGCGGCTGGCCGATCCTGGCGCCAGTGATGCACGATTGCGCGCGGTGGCCGAGGCAGCGCAGGTGCTCACGTTCGCGCAGGGGCTGCCGCAGGGGCTGGACACGATCATCGGTGAACGCGGCTTCGGCCTGTCCGGGGGCGAGGCACGACGCATCGGCCTGGCCCGCCTGCTGCTGCGCGATCCGCAGGTGCTGTTGCTGGATGAGCCGACCGCCTTCCTCGATGCAGATACCGAGGCCGCGCTGCTGCGCAGTCTTGCCGCCTACGCGCGCGGTCGCAGCGTGGTGGTTGCCACCCACAGCCCGGCCGTGATCGCCTGGGCTGATCGCTGCCTGCTGCTGCCGGAAGGACGTCTCGTCGAGCCGGCGCAGGCGGTGCACGCATGAGCCGCTCGCCCGACACGCTGCGTGCGGTGTTCCTGCAGCAGCGGCCGCGTCTGCTGCTGACCATGCTGCTGCTGTGGACCACGATGCTGGCAGGCACCGCCCTGCTTGGCCTGTCCGGTGGCTTCCTCACCGCAGCGGCGCTGGCCGGTGCCGCCGGTCTCGGCCAGGGCTTCAACTTCTTTTCGCCTTCGGCCGGCATCCGTGGCCTGACCATGGCACGCATCGTTTCCCGCTATTTCGAGAAGCTGGTTGGCCACGATGCCACGTTGCGCATCGCCCGCGACCTGCGGGTATGGTTCTTCCGGCGCGCCCTGCCACTGGCGCCCGCGCGGCTGGGTGCCACCCGCACCGGCGAGCTGCTCGCGCGCCTGCTCGGTGATATCGGTGAAGTGGACGGCCTGCTGGTCCGCGCGCTGGGCCCGCTGGTCGCGCTGGGTGCCCTGTCGATGGTGGCCGTGCTGTCGGCGGCGATGATCCTGCCGTCCGCAGCGGTGCTGCTGGCGGTGCTGGCCGCGCTGATTGCCTTCGGTGTGCCGTGGCTGGGCGTGCGTGGCCGCGATGGCGAGGAAGCGGATCGCGCCGCGCATCGAGCCGCGCTGCGCACTGCCGCGTTTGAAGGACTGGAAGGCGCGGGTGATCTGGCGGCGCTGCATGCCGATGCGGCGTGGCAGCTGAAGGTGCGGGTGGCCGCCAAGCAGTTGGCCGCGCGTGATCGCCGTCGCCGCTGGCGCCTGATCGCCGCGTCGACACTGCACGGCAGCGTGGCCGGACTTGGCCTGGTCGCCATGCTGGCACTGGCCCTGCATGCGGCCGAGCAACAGCGCATCGCCGCTGAAATGGCAGCCGGACTGGTGTTCCTGACGGTGGCGCTGATCGAGCTGTGGGCGGGGATGGGCCTGGCATGGCAGTCGTTGCAGTCCGGTCGCATCTCGGCCGATCGCCTGCAGTCCATCGTCGAGCAGCCGCCGGCCGTGGACGAACCGCTGGCACCGCAGCCGGTTCCGGTGCACGCACGCGTGCACTGGGATGACGTCCACTTCCAGTGGCCGGGGGCGGTACGCCCGGTGCTGCGCGGGCTGCAGCTGACGTTGGCGCCCGGCGAGCGCATCGCCATCCGTGGCGACAGTGGCTGCGGCAAGACCACGTTGTCCAGCCTGCTGCTGCGCCTGTGGGATCCGCAGCAGGGCCGGCTGACCTATGGCGGGCGGGACCTGCGTGATTTCGCCCAGGCCGATTGGCATCGGCAGCTGGCCTGGCTGCCGCAGAACGCCCCGGTGTTCGCCGGCAGCGTGGCGGAGAACCTGCGCCTGGGGGATCCTGATGCCGACGATGCTGCACTGTGGGCGGTGTTGCACAGGGTGCGGCTGGGCGAGTGGGCCGAGCGCAATGGTGGCCTGCTGGCCTGGGTTGGCGAGAACGGTGCGACGATGTCCGCGGGTCAGGCGCGACGCCTGGCGCTGGCCCGCGCGCTGTTGCGCAACGCGCCGATCCTGTTGCTGGACGAACCGACCGAAGGCCTGGACGTGGACACGGCCCATGCGCTGCTGCAGGATCTGGCCGGCCTGCTGGACGGTCGCAGCCTGTTGATGATCACCCATGACGACCTGCCCGATGGCGTGGTCGACGCGCAGTACCGGTTGCGCGATGGCGTGCTGATCCGCGAGGCGTGAGCGGCGCGCCTCATCAGGAAAATTCGCGCAGCATCACGGCGATCGAGGCCACATTGGCCAGCACGCACAACCCGAACACCCACTGGAATGCGGCTTTGCGATGCTTGTGGCGGAACGTCGCCTGGCCCAGCAATGCGCCGGGCCAGCCGCCGGCGAAGGCCAGCAGCTGGAGTGTCCGTTCCGGAATGCGCCGGTGGTTGCGTTGTGCGGCGCGCTTGTCATGGCCATACAGGCCAAACGACACGGCACTGGCCAGCAGGCACCAGCCGCCCAGCCACAGGGGCAGAACGCCGCTGATCGTCAGTGCGATCAGCGCGCCGAAGGCGGCCAGCGCGAGATGACGCCGCCATCCCACTAGAGCGTGTCGAGGAAGCTGCGAACAGCCGGGCCGAACCGATCGAAATCGACCAGGAAGGCATCATGGCCCTGCGGCGAGTCCAGTCCGATGAAGCGTGCATCGGCGCCACCGGCGCGCAGGCCGTCGGCCACCTGCTGCTGCTGCTGCACCGGGAACAGGATGTCGGTGTTGGCACCGATGGCCAGCGCCTTGTCCACACGGATCCTGGCCAGTCCGGCCATGACATCGCCATCGGCATACTCGGCCAGGTCGAACCAGTCCATCGAGCGGCTCAGGTACAGATAGCAGTTCGGATCGAAGAAGCGCACGAAGCGGCGTGCGTGGCCTTCGAGATAACTTTCGACCTGGAACTCCAGGCCGAACGGATCGTCGTCGGCCTGGTCCGAATCCAGGCGCACGCGACCGAAGCGGCCGTCCCATTCCAGCGCCGAGCGGTAGGTGATCACCCCCAGCTTGCGCGCCATGCGCATGCCGGATTCCGGGTAGTGGTTATCGTCGTAGTGGCCACTGTTCCAGCGTGGATCGAGACGGATCGCCTCCCGCTGCAGCGATCGGATCGCGATGGAGAACGGCAGCGCCTGCGCACTGCCGGAAATGTTGATGTGGCTGCGCGCGATTCCCGGATGCAGCATCAGCACCGCCAGCGCGGTCATGCCGCCCATCGAGTTGCCGATCACGCAGGCCAGCCGTTCGATACCCAGCGCACGCACCACCTCGAGGGCGGCGCGTGCGCCGTCTTCGATCGACAGTTCGGGGAAGCCGAGCCGGTACGGTTCGCCGGTCGCCGGATTGATCGATGCCGGTCCTGTCGAGCCCTTGCAGCTGCCCAGCGAGTTCACGCAGACCACGAACCAGCGGTCGGTATCGATCGGCTTGCCCGGCCCGAGCATCGCCTCCCACCAGCCCGGTGCGGGATTGCCTGCGTTGCCGGCGGCATGCGCGTCCGGCGACAGGCCGGTGACGATCAGGATCGCGTTGCCCCCATCGGCAGCCAGCGTGCCCCAGGTCTCGTAGGCCACGCGCGCACCGTGCAGGGCGCCGCCGCGCTTGAACGGGAAGGGCGAAGGCAGGGCATGGAAGCGGGTGCCGGGCGGAATGAATTCGGTCATGCGGGCATTCTAGCGGGGCGGCATGTGGAGCTGGCGACACGCTGGTTTCCATCAGCGGGCGAATGTCGCACGCCAACCCTCTGTGGGGCATGGCCCGGCGCTACCGATGGCAAGCGCGCAGGTAGCGCCGGGCCGTGCCCGGCGAGCGCAGCGGTGCGGTGTTACGGAAACCGCAGTTCCACCACGCCCTCATGCGGCAGGGTCACCTTTACCGGGAGGCTCTGCAGGTCACCGTCGCCGCGATTGGCACTGCCACTGCGCGAGATCCGCGCCAGCACTTCCACCTCGCGATGCGCTGACAGGGGCGCGGTGGGCATCGGACTGTCGCCGTCGCCAAGTCCGACCGTGCCGGGAAAACCAGCCAGAGGCAGCTTGCGCACCGCGACCGGCATCGGCGGGCCGCCGACCGCACGCGCCAGCACGAAGATCTGCGCGCCCGCCGGCCATTGCGCATGCTGCACGGAGACGGGCAGCTGCACACGCACCTGCAGCAGTGCAGGCGAGGTCGCCGGGGCTGGCTCATGTGCCTGTGCGGCCGCTTCGCGGGCAATGGCGATCTGTGCCTGCAGCGCCTGCGCGGCACCCGGTTCCAGGTGCGGCAGCAGGCCGCTCCAGACATCGGCGGCTTCGCTGTTGCGGCCGCGCTGGCGCAGGGCGATGCCGAGCAGCCAGCTGGCCCGTTCGGCATCGGGCGCCAGCGTGCGCGCCCGCTGCAGCCACGATACGGCGGTGTCGTCGAACTGCTTTCCGGCATCGGCCTGGGCGCGCGCCTGCGCCGCCTCCACCAGCACGCCCGGGTCGTCCGGTGCCAGTGCTACCGCGCGCGCGAAGGCTTCGGCAGCCGCGGCGGCGTTGCCCAGTTCGCTCTGCGACCGGCCGAGCAGGGCCCAGCCATCGGCACGTTGTGGATCGCGCTGCAGCGCGCCCTGCAGGGCCTGCACGCCCTCGCGCAGGGTCGCCACCGATGGCGCCGGCTGCACCCGTGCCGCCTGCGGGTTCCCCACCAGCTGGTACAGGCAGGCGCCGGCGATGCCCACGGCAGCCACGGCGACGAGGAAGCCGGTGCGGCCTTGCCGCCGCAGCGGCCACAACACCAGCAGCGCAGTGAGCGCAGCGCTGGCGGCAGCCGCGAAAAGCAGCCAATCGTTCACCAGTCCTCTCCCACGTCGGCCGATGTCGGCGGTGCGGCGGCCACGGTACGGGCACGACGGCGGACGATGCCCACCACCACCAGCGCGCCGGCGCCCAGTACCAGCAGCGGACCACCCCACAGCAACCAGGTGCCCGGCTGCAGTGGGGGCTGGTAAAGCACGAAGTCGCCATAGCGGGCGACGAGGAAGCGCTTGATCTGCGTATCGTCATGGCCCTGCTGCATCAGCTGCAGTACCTCCCGGCGCAGGTCCTGGGCGATCTGGGCGTTGGAATCGGCCAGCGACTGGTTCTGGCACTGCACGCAGCGCAGCTGCGCGGCGAGGTCGTGGAAACGACGCTCCTCCGCTGCATCACGGAACTGCAGCGGCTTTG
This sequence comes from Stenotrophomonas sp. Steno-C15, assembly GCF_056393265.1. Classification (NCBI taxonomy): domain Bacteria; kingdom Pseudomonadati; phylum Pseudomonadota; class Gammaproteobacteria; order Lysobacterales; family Lysobacteraceae; genus Stenotrophomonas; species Stenotrophomonas sp. Steno-C15. The sequence continues at coordinate 110,245 of NZ_JBWJPF010000010.1, read as the reverse complement.
GGTCATGCAGTGGTTGCTGCGCCAGGCCGGGCAACGACCCGGCCAGCAGCAGTACCAGCAGCCCGCGCAGGCCGCTACGGAGCAACGCGCTGCGAACCGGCCGCATCGTTCTGAGCCTTCTCGATCTTCTCCAGCGCCGGGATCAGCTTCTCGTCGACCACCTTCTGCGTCATCGCTCCGCTGTACTTCCAGCGCACGATGCCGCTGCCGTCGACGAGGAAGGTCTCCGGCGCGGCCGTTACGCCCCAGTCGATCGCGGTACGGCCTTCGATGTCGCTGAGCACGACCATGAACGGATTGCCCAGCTGTTCCAGCCAGTGCAGGGCATCGGTGGGGTCGTCTTTCCAGTTGTAGCCGATCACGCGCACGCGCTTGCTCTCGGCGAAACGGGTCAGTACCGGGTGTTCCTCGCGGCAGGCCGCGCACCAGCTGCCCCAGACGTTCAGCAGATAGGGCGCACCGCGCAGTTCTTCGCTGCGCACGATCATCTGCGGATCGTGCAGCACCGGCAGCGCGAAGGCGGGGGCGGGCTTGTCGATGAGGGCCGAAGGCAGCACGTCGCGCTGCGGGTCGCCCGACTTCATCACGCCGTAGATCATCAACCCGAGCAGGCCGAAGAAGAACAGCACGCCGATAACGATGGCGACCGGCGGCAGCGGGCGGGAGGGGCGCGGGGCGGGGGACTCGGACATGGAAACTCCTACGGACGACGGAAGCGGCGGTCAGCGGCGGTGATGAATCCACCCAGGGCCATCAGCAGCGCGCCCAGCCAGATCCAGCGCACGAACGGTTTGATGTGGACGCGGACCGCCCATGCATTGTTGCCCAGCGGCTCACCCAATGCCACGTAGACATCACCGCCGATGCGCGCATCGATGCCGGCCTCGGTCATCACCTGGCCACCGCTGGCGTACTGCCGCTTCTCCGGATGCAGCAGGGCCAGTTCGCGGCCGTCGCGGAACACCCGCAGATGACCGCGGTCGGCAATGAAGTTGGGGCCCTCGCGGTGATCCACGCCTTCGAAGCGCACTTCGTGACCGCCGACCACGATCTGCTGGCCCGGTGCCAGCGCCACTTCGCGCTGCACGTTCAGCGCTTCCACCAGCAACGCGCCCGCCAGAAACACGGCGACGCCGGCATGGGCAACGATCATGCCGAGCATTTCGGCAGTAAAGCGGCCATTGCCACGCAACCGCTGCCAGACGAAGCGGGCGGTGCCCAGCGCGACCCAGGCCGCCGCGGCGACGCCGATGCCGGCTTTCCATCCGTTCTGCGGCGCCTGCCACCAGGCCAGCGCACCGAGCAGTACCGCCAGACCGAACCAGGGGGCGAGCAGGGCCATCGCGCGCGAAGGCTGGTCGCGCTGCCATTTCACCAGCGGGCCGAAGGGCAGCAGCAGCACCAACGGCGCCATCAACAGCAGGAACAGGCTGCCGAAGTAGGGTGGGCCGACCGAAATCTTGCCCAGCGCCAGCGCATCGGCCAGCAGCGGGTACAGCGTGCCGAGCAGGACCATCGCGCAGGCGGTGGCCAGCAGCAGGTTGTTGGCCAGCAGCAGCGTTTCGCGCGAGGTTGCGGTGAAGCCGCGGCGGGCATCATCGGCGTCGATGCTCAGCTGGCCCGCGCGCAGCGCGTACAGCAGCAGGCTTCCACCCACCAGCAGTGACAGGAACACGAGGATGAACAGGCCCCGCGAAGGATCGGCGGCGAACGAGTGCACGCTGGTCAGCACGCCGGAGCGCACCAGGAACGTGCCCAGCAGCGACAGCGCGAATGCGGCGATCGCCAGCAGCAGGGTCCAGCTGCCGAAGGTGCCGCGCTTCTCGGTCACCGCCTGCGAGTGGATCAGTGCGGCGCCGACCAGCCATGGCATGAAGCTGGCGTTCTCGACCGGATCCCAGAACCACCAGCCGCCCCAGCCCAGTTCGTAGTAGGCCCACCAGCTGCCCAGGGCGATGCCCAGGGTCAGGAACGCCCAGGCGACATTGGTCCATGGCCGCGTCCAGCGCAGCCAGCGTGCGTCCACGCGTCCCTCCAGCAGCGCGGCCACGGCGAAGGCGAACGGCACCGCGAAACCCACGTAGCCCAGGTACAGCATCGGCGGGTGGATGATCAGCCCCGGATCCTGCAGCAGCGGATTGAGGTCACGGCCCTCCAGCGGGGCCGGGTTCAAACGCAGGAACGGGTTGGAGGTGAAGATCAGGAAGGCGAGGAAGCCCGCGCTGACGATGCCCATCACCGCCAGCACGCGCGCCTGCACGTGCCGGGGCAGGTGCCGTGAGAACAGCGCGACCGCGCCGGTCCACAGCGCCAGCACCAGCGCCCACATCAGCAGCGAGCCTTCGTGCGCGCCCCACACCGCCGAGTAGCGGTAGATGAGGGGCAGCAGCGAGTTGGAGTTCTCGGCCACGTAGCGCACCGAGAAGTCCTGCTGCACGAAGGTGGCGGTCAGCACCGCGAATGCACCGGCCACCAGCAGCAGCTGCGCGTAAGCGGCCGGCTGTGCCACCGCCATCCACGCCGCGTTGCCGCGATGGGCGCCGGCCAGCGGCAGGCCGGCCAGCAGCAGCGACGCCAGCAGTGCGCACAGCAGCAGGATCTGACCCAGTTCGGGCAGCACTCAGCGGACCTCGGGTGCCGTCACCGGCACGTCGTGCTTGAGATGGGCCTGGCCCATCTTGTCGGCCACTTCCTTCGGCACGTACTGCTCGTCGTGCTTGGCCAGCACTTCGTCGGCGACGAACACGGCGTTCTGCAGCGCGCCCTCCTGCAGGCGGCCGCTGGCGACCACGGCCGTGCCTTCGGCGAACATGTCCGGCAGGATGCGCGAGGTCGTCACCGCCAGCTGGGCATCGCCATCGGTGACCAGGAAGTGGGCTTCCAGCGAGCCGGGCGGGCGGTTGAAGGAACCCTTCACCACCATGCCGCCGAGGCGGAACCGAGATTGCGGCTCGACGTCGCCACGCAGCACTTCGGAGGGCGTGTACAGGTAAGCAATGTTGCGCTCCAGTGCCATCGCCACCAGCGCGGTGGCCAGGCCGGAAGCGAGCAGGGCCAGCAGGACCCAGGCCAGGCGGCGGCGTTGGACCGGTGTCATCGTTCCAGCTCCGTGGACAGCGACGGTGGGACATCCTGGGCGCTGGCACGTGCCTGCTGCCGCTGCTGCCGGGCCTGTGCCATGCGCCGGGCGGCGCGCAGGCGCAGCCAGGAGCCGAGCGCGTCGGCGCAGAGCACCAGCACGAACACCGCGTACGCACCGATCACGTAGGGCAGGTGGCTCATTGCGGGTTCTCCGCAGCAGCCTGCGCGGCGTCGATGCGGCCACCGACCCAGGCCTTGCCGGCCTCGCGGTCGAGATTGTCGGCGCGCGCCTTGGCCAGCACCGAACCGGCGAACCAGAACTTGGTACCGATCACCATCCACCACAGCGGGGCGATCATGGCACTGTCGATGGCCGATTCACCGAACACGTTGATCGACTGGCGCTGGTGCAACCCACCCCACCAGTCCACGGAATAGCGGATCACCGGCAGCAGGCTGACGCCGACGATGGCCAGCAGGCCGGCCGCACGGGCGGCACTGCGGCGATCCTCGATGGCGTGGTACAGGCCGATCACGCCCAGATACAGGAACAGCAGCACCAGTTCGCTGGTCATGCGCGGGTCCCAGTCCCACCAGGTCCCCCACGTGCCCTTGCCCCAGATGCTGCCGGTGAGCAGGGTGATCAGCGTGAACCCTGCGCCCATCGGCGCGCACGCCATGGCCAGGATCTCGCAGACCTTGATCCGCCAGATCAGGGCAATGGCGGCGTACAGCGCCATCAGCGCGAATACGAACAGGCTCATCCAGGCGCTGGGCACATGGATGTACAGGATGCGGAAACTGTCCAGCTGCCGGGCTTCCGGCGGCACCACCAGCAATGCCTGCCAGATTCCGACAAGCAGGACCGGCACGGCCGCGAGGTAGAACACCCGCGACCAGCGGGCGGCGAAACGATCGAACGTGGGCGGAGAACCGAGTTGGTGGAACCAGCGGACAATCGGATTCATGCGTGACGGCTATCCAGCAGGGGTGGATTGGCTCTCAGCTCGATCAACTCAGAGAAATACGAATCGCAGCGGCAGTCGCCAGCGGTGCCAGCACCAGTGCCACCAGCAGGCCGGCACCCAGCATCAGCAGCGCGCCGACCGGATCCTGTCCACGGCTGGCTGCAGCCAGGCTGCCTGCACCGAAGACCAGCACCGGTACGTACAACGGCAACGACAGCAACGCCACGAGAATACCAGAGCGCCGGATGCCCACGGTCAGTGCAGCGACCACACCACCGATCAGGCTCAGCAACGGTGTTCCCAGCAGCAACGATGCCAGCAACATCGGCAGCTGGTCATGCGGCAGATGCAGCATTTCCGCCAGCAGCGGGCTCAGTACGATCAGTGGCAGGGCCGTGGTGGCCCAGTGCAGCAGCACCCGCACCAGCACCAGCCACGCCAGTGGCACCGGTGCCAGCAGCCATTGCTCCAGCGAGCCATCCTCGGCGTCGGAGCGGAACAGCGAATCCAGCGCAAGCTGCCCGGCCAGCAGCACCGCCAGCCACAGCACCGCACCCGCGGTCGCCGCCAGCGGCTGTGGATCGCGTCCCTGTGCCAGTGCGAACAGCACCACCACCAGCAGGGCGAACAGCAGCGGCTGCAACGCATCGCCGCGGCGGCGCCAGAGCAGGCGCAGGTCACGCCTGACCAGGGCCCGCGCGGTCTGCCACAGGCCCGGTTCGGTACCTGGGGCGATCATGCGGCACCGCCGAGGTCGAGCTGGCGGGTACGCACCGGTGGTGCGGCGTAGGCCCCATGGGTGGTGACCAGGGCGGCGCCACCTGCGCGCAGGTGCGCCGAAATCATCCGGTTGACCAGGGTGATGCCCTCCAGGTCGAGGTTGGCGTAGGGCTCGTCGAGCAGCCACAGCGGGGCGGGCGAGAGCCAGATGCGGGCCAGCGCCAGCCGCCGCTTCTGTCCGGCCGACAGGTGCCTCACCAGGATGTCCTCATACCCGGCCAGGCCGACGATGGCCAGTGCATTGCCCGGCATCTGCCGCGCCCGGCGCCCGTGCAGGCCGCACAGGAAGTGCAGGTTCTCCAGTGTGTCCAGGTCCGGCTTCAGCGCGGGAAGATGGCTGAGATAGGCGACGTAGCGCGCCCGTTCGGCGTTGCTGGCGGGCCTGCCGTCGATCCGCACCTGGCCGGCGCCGGGTCGCGCAAGGCCGGCGAGCACGCGCAGCAGGGTGGTCTTGCCGGCACCGTTGCCGCCCTGCACGAGCAGCGCCTCGCCAGCATCCACGTGGAAGTCCAGCGGGCCGAACACGGGCGCGTCATTGCGCGAGAAGCTCAGGCCGCTGGCGGCCAGCAATGCAGGGGTGTCCAAGGGGCAGGGATCTTCATGCCGGAGTGCGGCGGCAATTGTAGCGATGAAATCCGCCCGGTAGCGCCGGGCCACGCCCGGCGAGCGTCAAGCGCGGTATCCCGCTGAAAGGGCATGTGCAAACAGCTGCCCGGCATGACCCGTCACGACCGGCCCGCGCCGCAGGCCGGGTCCGGATTTCGTACACTTCCAGCCCTTGTTCCCATTAGCCCAGGCCGATGCAACCCACCACCAAGCTGCCCAAGGTCGGTACCACCATCTTCACCGTCATGTCCCAGCTCGCTGCCGAGCACGGTGCAGTCAATCTGGGCCAGGGGTTTCCGGATTTTTCCGCGCCGCAGCGCCTGATCGACGAAACCGCCAAGGCGATGGCGGCCGGCCTGAACCAGTATCCGCCGATGACCGGTGTGGCGCCGCTGCGCCAGGCCATCGCGCAGAAGTCACTGGACCTGTATGGCGCCCAGGTCGACCCGGACACCGAAATCACCGTCACCAGCGGCGCGACCGAGGCCATCTTCAACGCCATCCACGCCGTGGTGCGTGCCGGCGAGGAGGTGATCGTGCTGGACCCCGCATATGACTGCTACGAGCCGGCCATCGAGCTGGCCGGCGCAACCGCCGTGCACGTGCCGCTGGACCCGCAGACGTTCGCCGTGGACTGGGACCGCGTGCGTGCGGCCATCACGCCGCGCACCCGCATGCTGATGGTCAACACCCCGCACAACCCCTCCGGTGCGATGCTGGACGAGGCCGACATGCAGGCGCTGGCCGACGTGCTGCGTGGCACGCAGATCTACCTGATTTCCGATGAGGTGTACGAGCACATCATCTACGATGGCCGCCGCCACGAATCGGTGCTGCGCTACCCGGAACTGCGCGAGCGGACCTTCGTCATCTCCAGCTTCGGCAAGACCTACCACTGCACCGGCTGGAAGATCGGTTATGCGGTGGCGCCGCCGCTGCTGACCGCGGAATTCCGCAAGGTGCACCAGTACAACACCTTCACCAGCTTCGGCCCGGCCCAGTATGGCTTTGCCGCGATGATCCGCGACGAACCGGAGCACCACCTGGAACTGGGCGCGTTCTACCAGGCCAAGCGTGACCGCTTCCGCGAGCAGCTGGCCGGTACGCGGCTGAAGCCGCTGCCGGTGCCGGGCGGCTACTTCCAGCTGGTCGATTATTCGGCCATCAGCGATCTGCCCGACCACGAATTCGTGAAGTGGCTGACCGTCGAGAAGGGCGTCACCGCCATCCCGCTGTCGCCGTTCTACGAAACCGCACCGGCCGGCCAGCGCCTGGTACGGCTGTGCTTCGCCAAGAACGAGGCGACCCTGGACGCGGCGATCGAACGCCTGCGCCTGCTGTGAGCGGAGTGACGACCATGCAGGATCTGCGCATTTCCCTCGTCCAGGGCGACACCCGCTGGCACGACCCGGCCGGCAACCGCACCTACTATGGCGCGCTGCTGGCGCCGCTCGCCGGCACCACAGATCTGGTGATCCTGCCGGAGACCTTCACCAGTGGCTTCTCCAACGAGGCCATCGCCCAGGCTGAAGGCATGGATGGCCCGACCGTGGCGTGGGTGCGCGAACAGGCCAGGGCCTTGAACGCGGCAGTGGTCGGCAGTGTGCAGCTGCGTGACGGCGCGGGCGTGTACAACCGGCTGCTGTTCGCGACCCCCGACGGTGGACTGCAGTACTACGACAAGCGCCACCTGTTCCGCTATGGCGGCGAGCACGAGCGCTATGCCGCCGGCCGCGACCGCCTCTGCGTGGAATGGAAGGGCTGGCGCATCAATCCGCAGGTCTGCTACGACCTGCGGTTCCCGGTGTTCTGCCGCAACCGCTACAACGTGGAACGGCCCGAACAGCTGGATTTCGATCTGCAGATCTTCGTTGCCAACTGGCCCTCGGCGCGTGCCTACGCGTGGAAGACGCTGCTGCGCGCACGTGCGATCGAGAACCTGTGCTTCGTCGCTGCGGTCAACCGTGTCGGCGTGGACGGCAACCAACTGCACTATGCCGGCGACAGCGCCGTGCTGGATTTCCTCGGCCAGCCGCAGGTGGAGATCCGCGAGCGCGAGCAGGTGGTGACCACCACCATCTCGGCCGACGCGCTGGCGCTGCACCGTGCGCGCTTCCCGGCGATGCTCGATGCCGATGCTTTCCATCTGGACGTGCAGGCCTGAACGAAGGGCTGAACGCTGCCCGCATCACCGTGCGCGCCTGCATTCACCCTGCACGCGCGCGCTGCTAGATTCGCCGGCAGTCCGAACGCTGTGGAAGTCCTGCCGATGAACAAGTCCCTTGCCCTGTTGCTGGCGCTGGCCGCCACCTCCCTGGCTCCGGCCGTGCATGCCGGTGGCAACCTCGACTGCCACCTGCGCTACAACCTGTCCGGCTGGTCGCTGATCTACAAGACGGCCTCGGGTACCGGCACCGTCAGCTGCAGCAACGGTGCCAGTCTGCCGGTGCGCATCCAGATGAAGGGCGGTGGCCTGACCGTTGGCAAATCGAAGATCACCGACGGGCGCGGCAGCTTCACCGGCGCCGTCAGCGTGGATGAACTGCTCGGTACCTACGCGTCGGTGGGGGCTCATGCCGGTGCGGTGAAATCCAGCAATGCGCAGGTGATGACCAAGGGCGACATCTCGCTGGCGCTGTCCGGTACCGGCAAGGGCTGGGACCTGGGTGTGGACGGCACGGCCTTCACCATCAGCCGGCGTTGACCGGTTCCCGTCGCAGCGGCACCCGATAACGAAAAACCCCGGCCAATGCCGGGGTTTTTCATGTCAGGCGTGCTGCCGATCAGCCGCCGCGCGGGCCGCCGCGACGGGGGCCACCCGGGCCACGATTGCCGCCGGGGCCGCCCGCACCGCGGTTGCCCCCCGGACCGCCGGGGCCGCGATTGCCACCGGGGCCACCCGGGCCACGGTTGCCGCTGCCGGGACCGCGGCTGCCCGGACGGGCACCCTGCGCCGGCTTCGGGCTGCCATACGGATTGAAGCCCGGGTTGGCGTGGTCGGACGGGAAGCTCGGGGCGTTGCCCGGATGCCCGTACGGATGCTTGTTGCCCTGCGCGCCCTGGCTGCGGTTGCCCGCGCCGGGACGGCCCTGGCCACCGGCGCCACCGCGACCCTGGCCGCCTGCGGCGCCCGGACCCTTCGGCTTGCCATAAGGACGGCCCTGGCCGCCGCCCGGACCACGCGCGCCCGGACCGGCGTTGCGGTGGCCGCTCGGGCCGGTGCTGACGCCATCGGGCACGTACCAGGTGCGGAACGCAGCCGGATTGCCTTCCGGCAGCGAACGGTCATTCTTCGGCTTGCGCTGCTTGAACGGCTTCTGCGACTGCTTGGCCGCGGCCTCGCCGCTGACCGTGAGGCCGCCCTTGAAGCCGCCCCCCTTGCCGTTGCGTCCACGGCCACGGTCTTCGCGCAGGGTGTCGAAACGGCGCAGTTCGCGCCCTTCGTCGGCCGTGCTGTGGCCATTGACGTAGGCGTTGCCACGGCCACCTTCACGCACGCGCACGGTGGTCTTGGCGGCGCGGCGCTGGCCGATCACCGGCTGCAGGGTGAGGGCCGACGGAGCGCCTTCTTCCAGCTTCAGTTCAGCACGCAGTGCTTCGACCTGGGCGCTCGGCAGCTCGACCGACTGGCCACGGGCCAGTTCGCGCGGCAGGCTGACCCGGCCGTAGCGGGTGCGCTTGAGGCGACTGACCTGGCAGCCCTGCGATTCCCACAGGCGGCGCACTTCGCGGTTGCGGCCTTCCTTGACCACGACGCGGAACCAGTCGTGCGAATCGGTACCGCCGATGCGTTCGATCTCGTCGAACTTGGCCGGGCCGTCTTCCAGCGCGACGCCACGGGCAAGGCGGTCGACGATGGCATCGGCCACCTTTTCCTGGCCTTCCGGTGCACGCACGCGGACCACGTACTCGCGCTCGACCTCGAAGGACGGGTGCATCATCGCGTTGGCCAGTTCACCGTCGGTGGTCGCCAGCAGCAGGCCGGTGGTGTTGATGTCGAGGCGACCGATCGCGATCCAGCGCGCGCCCTTCAGCGGCGGCAGCGATTCGAACACGGTCGGACGGCCTTCGGGGTCTTCGCGGGTGGTCACTTCGCCTTCCGGCTTGTTGTAGACCAGCACGCGCGAGGGTTCGGACAGCGCCGTGGCGACGAAGCCGCGGCCGTCCAGTTCGATCTTGTCGCCGCTCTTGACCGACATGCCGGTCTGCGCAACTTCACCGTTGACCTTGACCAGGCCTTCGGCGATGCGCTGTTCCAGCGCGCGGCGCGAGCCAAGGCCAGCCTGGGCCAGGACCTTGTGCAGGCGTTCTTCCAACTTGAACTGTTCGGAGGTGGCTTCGCGCTTGAGCGAGAGCTTGTTCAACGACAGCTTGCGAGGGGTGTCACTCATCAGTTTTGCTCCGGCCGACGGTTTCGAGGTCGGCCTCTGGTTCGGAATCGGCTTGGTCAACAGCCACGGTCGTCGTCGCGACGGCGTTGTCTTCGCGTTCGTTCACTGGCACCGCGCGCTCGCCCGGCGCGGAATCGGGGTGCCCATCATCGAGGGGCGAAGGTGCTTGCTCATCGGTGGCCGCCGCAGGGACTGCGTCGGCGGAATGCGGGGTGTTGCCACCGGCCAGGCCGGCATCATCATTGGCGGCCCCGTCCGGCTCGGCCGAGACGTCGGGGCCGTCGGCGCTGGCGGCAGCCGGTGCATCGCGGTCCAGGGCCAGCTGTGGTTCCAGCTCGCCCAGGTCCTTCAACTCCGACAGCGGCGGCAGCTCATCCAGGCGCTTGAGGCCGAAGTAATCCAGGAAGCCCTTGGTGGTGCCGAACAGTGCCGGCTTGCCGGGCACGTCGCGGTGGCCGACGACGCGGATCCATTCGCGTTCTTCCAGTGCCTGGATGATGTTGCTGCTGACAGCGACGCCGCGCACCTGCTCGATCTCGCCGCGGGTGATCGGTTGCCGGTAGGCGATCAGCGCCAGCGTTTCCAGGGTGGCACGGGTGTAGCGGGTCTTGCGTTCGGTCCACAGCCGGCTGATCCAGCCATGCACCTCGCCGGTGACCTGGTAGCGGAAGCCCGAGGCGACCTCGACCAGTTCCACGCCGCGGCCTTCGCAGCCTTCGCGCAGGTGCTCCAGCGCACGTTCGATGCTGCCCGGCGGTGCTGGTTCCTCTTCCGGGAACAGGTCTTTCAGCTGGGCCAGGGTCAGCGGCTGGCTGGAGGCCAGCAGGGCACCTTCGACAATGCGGTTGATCAGCGGTTGATCCATCGGCAGGCAGCGCTCACTCGTTCTCGTTGGCGGCGTCGTTGTCGTCGAACTCGCTGCTGAACTGCAGCGGGGCATTGGTGTTGCCGGCCGCCAGCGACTTCACGTAGATCGCCGCCAGCGGTTCCTCCTGGACGATGTCCAGCAGTTGCTCCTTGGCCAGTTCCAGCACGGCCAGGAAGGTGACCAGCACGCCCAGCTTGCCTTCTTCAGCAGTGAACAGGCTTTCAAAACGGTAGAACCTGCCGTCTTCCATGCGGCCGAGCACTTCGCCCATGCGCTGCCTCACGCTCAGCGCCTCGCGCTTGATCGCGTGGCCGCTGAACAGCTCGGCGCGCTTGAGCACATCGTGCAGCGCCAGCAGCATCTCCTTCAGGTCCACCGGCGGCGGCAGTTTCACCGTCGCGCGTTCGGGCATGAAGGCATGGGCCACCGTGGTGTCCCGGTCCTGGCGGGGCAGGGCATCGATGTCCTCAGCCGCCTGCTTGAAACGTTCGTACTCCTGCAGCCGGCGCACCAGTTCGGCGCGCGGATCGGCTTCATCGCCTTCGTCGCTGACCGGGCGCGGCAGCAGCATGCGCGACTTCACCTCGGCCAGGATCGCTGCCATCACCAGATACTCGGCCGCCAGTTCGAAGCGCAGCTCGCGCATCACGGTGATGTACTCCACGTACTGCCGGGTGATCTCGGCCACGGGGATGTCCAGCACGTCCAGGTTCTGCCGGCGGATCAGGTACAGCAGCAGGTCCAGCGGACCTTCGAAGGCATCCAGGATGACTTCCAGTGCGTCCGGCGGGATGTACAGGTCCTGCGGGATCTGCAGGACCGGTTGCCCATGCACGACGGCCAGCGGCATTTCCTGCTGCTGGGGGGCGGGCGGCCGGGTTGGCGGGTTCGCGTCGAGCGCGAGTTCGGAAGTCATCTAATGGACATCAGGATTGCAACGGACCAGTCGCGGCACCCGGCGCCGCGCGTGCACCGCGGGCCCCAAGGCACCAGGCGCGCCTGTCTCGGCGCGATTCCACACATATCAAACAGCAGGACGCGCCGCAGGAGACGGCAGCGACGGGACTACGGGGAGGTCGTCTACGTGGCCTGCCCGGAAGCGGCAGGTCGGTCGTCGGGGGCTGCGTTGGCCGCAAAAACCGACGGGTTGCTGCATCCAGCCACGTGCAATGGACTCTAGGGTAAGCCTTTGCCGCGCCAGTGTCCAGCTGCGGCCAGGGCGAGGGGGCTTTGGCTAGAATCGGCGGACCCGACAATGCGAGCGAGGAAATGCCGGTGTGGTATGTGATTGAAGGCTATGACGGCCAGGACGTGCTGACGCAACGGCTGCAGGCCCGGCCGGAACACCTGGCGCGGCTGCACGCGCTGCGTGATGAGGGGAGACTGCTGCTGGCCGGGCCCTGTCCGGCGATCGACAGCGAAGATCCAGGCCCGGCGGGGTTCAGTGGTTCGGTGGTGATCGCCCGCTTCGGGTCGCTGCCGGAGGCGCAGGCCTGGGCCGATGCGGACCCCTATGTGGCCGCAGGTGTCTATGAAAGGGTGCAGGTGCGGCCCTTCCGCCAGGTGCTGCCGTGAACGCGGACCGGATCGAGCGAATCCGTGATGCGCTGCAGCAGGCGCTGGCCCCGAGCGTGCTCGAGATCGAGGACGACAGTCATCGTCATGCCGGCCACGCTGGCGCGCGCGATGGCCGTGGCCATTTCAACGTGCATGTGGTCAGCGAGCGCTTTGCCGGCCTCGGCCCGCTGGCCCGCCACCGCGCGGTATACGCCGCATTGGGGTCGATGATGGAGACCGACATCCACGCGCTGTCCATCCGCGCGCTGGCACCGTCAGAACAGGGCTGAGCCCTTGTCCCGCACTGTCATTGCCGGTCCGTGCGTGGACCGTCAGGGACAGATTTCCATGTCCATTTCAGGACATTCGTCTAACGGACAGTTTACAAGCCCAGATGGAAACGCTTACATTCCGCGCCAATGCTGGTAGGTCCAAGCCGTGGAGGGCGGCTTCGTGAACAAGGCAGCCATTACAATCAAGGATGTCGCACGCGAAGCCCGGGTCTCCGTGGCCACGGTTTCCCGCGCGCTCAACGGGCATGAAAATGTCGCCGAACCGGTCCGCCAGCTTGTGCTGGAGGTGGCCGCACGGCTGCGTTACACCCCGCACGCCGCCGCCCGCAGCCTGAGCAGCCGCCGCACCAACACGGTCGGCGTGGTGCTGCCGGACCTGTACGGCGAGTTCTTCTCCGAGCTGATGCGCGGCATCGACGGCGTTGCCCGCAGTCGCCGCCAGCATCTGCTGGTGTCCAGCTACCACGGCGACCAGGAGCAGCAGGGTGCTGCCCTGCGCGCCATGCGCGGGCGTGTCGATGGCCTGCTGGTGCTCTCGCCCTATGCGGAGAGCCCCGGCTTCCTGACCGACAACCTGCCGCAGTCGCTGCCCACCGTACTGATCAACACCTACCTGCCTGGGCAGGATCATCCGGTGTTGAGCATCGACGACCACGCGGGCGCAATGGCGATGACCCGTCATCTGCTCGATGCCGGTCACCGGCGCATCGCGTTCATTTCTGGCCCGGACCTCAACTTCGACGCGCGCGAGCGCCTGCGCGGCTTCCGTGACGCGCTGGCGGCTGCCGGCGGCAGCGCCGAAGGCATCGAGCTGCCCGGTGATTTCGACGAAGCTTCCGGCCATCGCGCCGGTCAGGAGTTGTTGGCAGCCGGCACGCTGCCCGATGCCGTGTTCGCCGCCAACGACATGATGGCACTTGGCTGCCTGTACGCCTTCGCGCAGGCAGGCGTCCATGTCCCGTCCGATGTCGCCCTGGCGGGTTTTGATGACATTCCGCTGGCACGTTTCGTTCACCCGTCGCTGACCACCATGCAGGTCAGCATCGCCGAGCTCGGCGATCGGGCGATGACGCGCCTGATGCAGTTGATGGACGGCACCTCCACGGAAGGGGCCGGGGACAAGCAGACCCTGGTACCCCGTCTCGTTGTTCGCGATTCCACCACTCCGCCATCCGGCCGTTGAAGCCGGAGGCGTTCCTTCTTTTTTGATTGATCGCAGGGGACCGCACACGCGGTCGCCGCCACCCGGAGATTGAGTTGATGATGCATTCCACTATCCGCACGCCGGCGCGCCGGCTGCTGAGCACCGCACTGGTCAGCTGCCTGATGCTGGCCGCCGCCCCGAACGCCCTGGCGCAGTCGGCCAACGCCAGCCTGCGCGGCCAGGTTGCCGGCGCACAGGCCGGTTCGGAAGTCACCGCCACCAACGTTGCGACCGGCACCGTGCGCCGCGGCACCGTCCGCGCCGACGGCAGCTACTCGCTGATGGGCCTGGACCCGGGCACCTACGACGTGGTGGCCAACGGCCAGACCCAGAAGGTCACCGTGACCGTGGCCTCCACCGCCACCCTCAACTTCGCTGGCGCTGCCAGCAGTACCCCGGGTTCAACCGCGGCCACCAACCTGGACACCGTCAACGTCGTCGCGCCGACCCTGCTGCAGGAAGTGCGCACGTCCGAAGTCGGCAAGACCGTCAGCCTGCAGCAGATCCAGACCACTCCGCAGGTGTCGCGCAACTTCCTGGAGTTCGCCGATGCGGTGCCGGGCCTGATCTTCACCCGTGATGCGAAGGGCAACACCTCGCTGCGCGGCGGCGCCACCAATGCCGATGGCACCAACGTGTACATCGATGGCGTGGGCCAGAAGAGCTACGTCAAGGGCGGCGGTGTGGCCGGCCAGTCCGGCAGCGCCGGCAACCCCTTCCCGCAGCTGGCCATTGGCGAATACAAGGTCATCAGCGGCAACTACAAGGCCGAGTACGGCCAGGTCTCGAGCGCTGCGGTGACCGCCGCGACCAAGTCCGGCACCAACGAATTCAAGGGTGAGGCGTTCTATCGCTACACCGACGAGGACATGCGCGCCAAGACCCCGGCCGAACGCCAGGGCGGCAAGGACAAGCAGGTGTCGGCCGAGAAGGAATACGGCTTCGCGCTGGGCGGCCCGATCATCCAGGACAAGGCCCACTTCTTCGTGACCTACGAAGCCAAGCGCTTCGACCTGCCGGTCACCATCGCACCGGACGGTGCGGTCACCGGTGCCGCCGGTCTGCTGCCGCCCGCCGGCGCCGCCGGTCTCGGCCCGGCCAGCCAGCCGTTCCAGCAGGACCTGATCTTCGGCAAGATCGACTTCGAGCCGACCGACAACGATCGCATCGAGCTGACCTTCCAGGACCGCGACGAAACGCAGTCGCAGTTCAGTGGCCAGACCTCGCCGGAAGCCGGCCGTGAAGTGGTCAATACCGACCGTCGTTACGCGCTGCGCTGGAACCACAGCGGCGAGCGCTACTACAACGAATTGATGGTCACCCACGAAGATTCGTTCAACAACCCGACCCCGCTGACCCTGGCCAACGGCATCACCTACACCGCGCCGGACGGTCCTGAAGACCGCACGATCGTGAAGATCGGTGGCGCCTCGGCACTGGACTCGCAGGTGAAGGGCCAGAAGGGCTGGTCGATCGAAGACAACCTGACCCTGGATGGCATCCAGTGGGCGGGCGACCACACCATCAAGATGGGCGTGAAGTACAAGCAGATCGACCTGTACGCTTCCGATGCGGCGCAGATCAACCCGACCTTCACCTACACCCTGGGTGATCCGGACTTCCCGGACTCGATTCCGTACAAGGCGCAGTTCGTCAAGCCGGTGACCGGCGTGTCGGGCGTGTCCGGCGAAGTACGCTCCAAGTCCAAGCAGTACGGCGTGTTCATCCAGGACGACTGGCAGGTCAATGACCACCTGCAGCTGAACATCGGCCTGCGCTGGGACTACGAGAAGACCCCGTCCTACCTGGACTTCGTGACCCCGCAGCAGGTGGTCGATGCCATCTATTCGCAGGATCCGCGCGCACCCGCCGGCCAGACCTACGCCGATTCGCTGGCGCTGGGCGGCCTGGACATCAGCGACTACATCAGCAACGGTCACAACCGCAAGGCATTCAAGGATGCCTGGCAGCCGCGCCTGGGCTTCTCGTATGACATCAACGCCGACGAGCAGCATGTGATCCACGGTGGTGCCGGCCGTTCCTACGACCGCGACCTGTTCGACAACCTGCAGCTGGAGACCACCAAGCTGGCCCTGCCGCAGCCGACCATCTACTTCCGCAACCCGGCCACCGGGACCTGCATCAACGGTCAGGCCGCCTGCTACGACTGGAATCCGAACCTGCTCAACGGCATCGGCAACCTGCAGGCGCTGGTGGGATCGACCAGCAACGCCGGCCTGGAGGTCGACCTGCTGAACAACAAGCTGAAGGCACCGTACTCGGATCAGTTCAGCCTGGGCATGAGCAACCAGATCGGTGACTGGCTGACCGATGCCACCATCGCCCGCACCCTGAGCTACGACGGTTTCGCCTTCACCCTGGGCAACCGTTACCCGACCGGCCAGTTCTTCGATGATCCGCGCCTGTGCGGCGGTACCGAGCCGGGCCTGAGCCAGGCCTGGAGCTGCAACGTGCCGGGCTTCGGCAGCCTGATCATCGGCCAGCAGGGCATCAAGACCCGCGCCACCCAGGTCCTGCTGTCGGCGCAGAAGCCGTTCACCAAGGAAAGCGGCTGGGGCACCTCGATCGCCTACACCTGGACCACCGCACGCCACAACCGCGACATCAACGAGAAGTACGCGTTCGACCGCGGCCTGATCGGCGATTACCCGACCATCCGTTCCAACGGTGCCCCTCGTCACCGCCTGGTGGTGACCGGTTCGTACGCAGGCTTCTGGGGCATCACCTTCGGCGGCAAGATCACCTTGGCAACGCCGACGGCCGTCAACGACTGGTACCCCGTGCCGCAGGCCAGCGGCTACACCCTGCCGACCCCGCAGGCGGCCGTGCCCAACGCCAACGGCAAGTTCCTGGTGGGTGGCAAGATCTTCGGCTACCGCTCGGTCGACCTGCAGGCGACGAAGACGTTCAAGATGCCGGGTGATACCGAGCTGTACGCTCGTCTGGACATCATCAACGTGTTCGATTTCGACAACTTCTCCACCTACAACTACGTCAAGACCAACGGCAAGCTGCAGGCCAGCTACAACGAGACCGGTGACATCATCGGTACGCCCCGCCAGATCAAGGCGGAAGTGGGCTTCCGCTTCTAAGCGGGTATGCCTGCTGCAGGAGTCGATGCCGCCGGTTCGCCGGCGGCATCGGCAACTGCGATGATCGCGCTGTCAGGCCACGTTCCCGTGGCTTTTTTAAATGTGTGGTTTGTAAACGATTTCAGATCATTGGACGTTATGCTTTCCCATCGATCAGTCCACCGGAGGAACCGCGCCATGCAGGCACGCCACCTGTTGTCCGCCGCAGCGATGACCCTGGCCATCGCCGCCTGCAAGCCGGCCCAGCAGGAGCCCGCCAAACCCCGGCCGCCGGTGATCCTGATCGAGGCCGATGCACCGCCGCGGCCGATGAAGCCGGAACTGCCGCCGCTGTTCGATGACATTGAACGCCGCACCTTCCAGTTTTTCTGGGACACCACCAATGAAGTGAACGGCCTGACACCGGACCGCTATCCGTCACGCCCGTTCGCCAGCATCGCCTCGGTCGGCTTCGCGCTCACCGCCTATCCGATCGGCATCGAGAATGGCTGGGTCAGCCGCAACCAGGCGATCGACCGCACGCTGACGACGCTGAAATTCTTCCGTGACGTGCCGATGGGCCCGCAGCGCACCGGCAAGGCCGGCTACAAGGGCTTCTACTATCACTTCCTGGACATGCAGGAAGGCCGCCGCTACGACAGCTGGGTCGAACTGTCGTCGGTGGATACCGCGCTGCTGATGATGGGCGTGCTGTTCGCGCAGTCCTATTACGACGGCGATGATCCGCGCGAGAAGGAAATCCGGCAGATTGCCGATACCCTGTACAGGAAGATCGACTGGCCGTGGCTGCAGCAGCGCGCGCCGCTGATCTCGATGGGCTGGTTCCCCGAAAGCGGCTTCATCGACCACGACTGGATGGGCTACAACGAGGCGATGATGGTGTACATCCTTGCCCTCGGCTCGCCCACCCATCCGGTCAGCCCCGACGCATGGACGGTGTGGACCCGGACCTACGACAACGACTGGGGCGTCTACCAGGGCCAGGAATACCTGTCCTTCGGGCCTCTGTTCGGCCACCAGTACAGCCATGTCTGGATCGATTTCCGCGATATCCAGGATGCCTACATGCGCGAGCGCGGCAGCACCTACTTCCTCAACAGCCGCTCGGCCGCGCTGGCCCAGCGCGAGTACGCCATCGCCAACCCGATGCAGTGGAAGGAGTACGGTGAGAACGTGTGGGGACTGACCGCCAGCGATGGTCCGCAGAACACCACCCAGGAATATCGCGGCGAGCAGCGCCAGTTCCGCCACTACTCCTCGCGCGGCGCCGGCCTGCGCGAGAACTTCGACGACGGCACCATCGCGCCGACCGCGGCGGTGGCCTCGATCGTGTTCGCCCCGGAGCAGGTCATTCCGGCCACGCTGGAGATGCACAAGCGCTTCGGCGATTACATCTATTCCAGCTACGGCTTCCTGGATTCGTTCAATCCCAGCTTCAGCTACGACATTCCGATCAAGACCGGGCGCCTGGTGCCGGACCGTGGCTGGGTCGCCAGCGACTACATCGCCATCGACCAGGGCCCGATCCTGACCATGATCGCCAACTACCGCAACGACTTCGTGTGGGAAGTCATGAAGAAGAACCCCTACATCCGCAAGGGGCTGGAGCGCGCCGGATTCAGCGGCGGCTGGCTGGCCCCCGAGGGCTCGTTCCAGCCGCTGGAACTGCAGAAGGACGAGAAGGCTGCATCGGCGCGCGCGGTCGGCATCGCCGAGTCACGCGCGGCCGCCGCACAGGAACAGAAGAACAATGCCAACCGCACCACAGGCCAGGGAAAGTAACGCTGTGCAGAACTGGCTCCATCGCATGCGCCGCTGGGCGCTGCCGGCCCTGGCCGCGCTGGTCGTGGCGGGCTGCGCCCGTACCGAACCGGGCACCACCACCGTGCGCTTCTGGGCGATGGGGCGCGAAGCGGAAGTGGTCAGCGAGCTGATCCACGAATTCGAGGCCGAGAATCCCGGCATCAAGGTGGATGTGCAGAACATCCCATGGACCGCGGCGCACGAGAAGCTGCTCACCGCGTTCGCCGCCGATGGCCTGCCCGATGTCTGCCAGCTGGGCAACACCTGGGTTCCCGAATTCGCCGAGCTCGATGCGCTGACGCCGCTGCAACCGTTCGTGCAGCGCTCGGCGGTGGTCGACCCGAAGGATTACTTCCAGGGCATCTGGGATACCAACGTGATCCATGGCGAGCTGGTGGGCGTGCCGTGGTACGTCGATACCCGCCTGATCTATTACCGCAAGGACCTGCTGGCCAAGGCCGGATACGACCATCCGCCGCGGACCTGGCAGGAGTGGAACGAACAGATGGCGGCGATCAAGCGCATGCAGGGCCCGAACCGCTATGCCGTGCTGATGCCGATCAACGAGTTCGAGCAGCAGCTGTCGCTGGCGCTGCAGCAACCCGATCCGCTGCTGCGCGACGACGATACCCGTGGCAACTTCTCAAGCCCGGGCTTCCGCCGCACGCTGGCTTTCTACGCCAACATGTTCGAGCAGGGCTGGGCGCCGAAGATGTCCGAGACGCAGATCTCCAATGTCTGGGATGAATTCTTCCGCGGCTTCAACGTGTTCTACATCTCCGGCCCCTGGAACATCCGCGAGTTCAAGAAGCTGCAGCCGAAGGCGCTGGAAGGGCAGTGGGGCACCGCGGCGTTGCCGGGCCCGGATGGCCCCGGTGCGGGCATCGCCGGCGGTACCAGCCTGGTGATCTTCCGCAAATCGCAGCAGAAGCAAGCCTCCTGGAAGCTGATCGAGTTCCTGTCGCGCCCGGAAATCCAGGCCCGTTTCCATTCGATCATCGGTGATCTGCCGCCGCGTCGCAGTGCCTGGGATGCACCGTCCCTGGCCGGTGATCCGCTGGCGGCGGCGTTCCGCGACCAGCTGGAGCGGGTCAGGCCGACGCCCAAGGTGCTTGAGTGGGAGCGCATCGTGCAGGAAATGCGCATCGTCACCGAAAAGGTGGTGCGCGGCGGGATGCCCCAGGACGACGCCGTGGCCGAGCTGGACCAGCGCGTGGACAAGGTGCTGGCCAAGCGTCGCTGGATGCATGAACAACAACGCCTGCAGGAGCGCGCGCCTTCGCCGACGCGCTCAAGCAGCACCCTGGCCGACGGGAGCGCGCAATGAAACGAACTTCGCTGGCCGGATGGATCTTCGCAGGCCCATCGCTGATCGTGCTGGGGGTGTTCTTCGGCCTGCCGGTCGCCTCGGCGCTGGCGCTCAGCGTCACCGACTTCGACCTGTACGCATTGGCCGACAGCAGCAACCTGCGTTTCGTCGGCCTCGGCAACTACATCGACCTGCTGCAGACGCCGATGTTCTGGAAGTCGCTGTGGAACACCAGCTACTTCGTGCTGATCGGTGTGCCGCTGTCGATCGGTGTGTCACTGGGCGCGGCGATGCTGCTGAACGCGCCTGCCGCGCGTTTCAAGGCGCTGTTCCGCACCGCGCTGTTCGCGCCGGTGGTGACCACGCTGGTGGCGGTGGCGGTGATCTGGCGCTACCTGTTCCATACCAGCTACGGCCTGGTCAACTACGGCCTGGGCCATCTGGGCATCAGCCCGATCGACTGGCTGGGCGATCCGAACTGGGCGATGCCCACCATCATGCTGTTCGCGGTGTGGAAGAACTTCGGCTACAACATGGTGATCTTCCTGGCCGGCCTGCAGGCGATCCCGCATGATCTGTACGAAGCGGCGCGGATCGACGGTGCCTCGCGCTGGAAGCAGTTCCTGCACATCACCCTGCCCATGCTCGGCCCGGTGCTGCTCGTGGTCGGAGTGATCACCGTCTCCGGCTACTTCCAGCTGTTCGCCGAGCCTTACGTGATGACGCGTGGCGACCCGCTGCAGAGCACGGTCAGCGTGCTGTATTTCATGTTCGAGGAAGGCTTCAAGTGGTGGAACCTGGGACGCGCCTCCGCGGTGGCATTCCTGCTGTTCCTGATCATCCTGGCGGTGACCACCGTGATGCTGCGCTTTGGCCGCAGGAGGCAGTTGGTATGAGTCGTGAAATCGGCCAGTCGCGCTGGCATCCGTGGTGGATCAACGGCGCGTTGCTGGTGCTGGCCCTGGTCAGCCTGGCGCCGCTGCTGTGGATGGTCTCGGTCTCGTTCATGCCGCAGGGCGAGGCCAGCCATTTCCCGCCTCCGCTGTTGCCCTCGCAGGTGACCACCCACAACTACCACGAGCTGTTCGCGCGTACCGGCATGGGCGGCAATTTCGCCAACAGCCTGCTGGTGTCGCTGGCGATCACGCTGGGTTCGCTGCTGCTCAATACGATGGCCGGCTATGCGTTCGCCAAGCTGAATTTCGTTGGCCGTGAGCGCCTGTTCCAGGTGTTGATGGCGGCGCTGGTCATTCCCGCCCAGGTGGCGATGCTGCCGCTGTTCCTGCTGATGAAGCAGCTGGGGCTGGTCAACAGCTTCGGTGGCGTGATCGTGCCGGCGCTGGCGAGCGTGTTCGGCATCTTCCTGGTGCGGCAGTACGCGCGGTCGATCCCGGACGAACTGCTGGAGGCCGCGCGCATCGACGGGGCAGGGGAGCTGCGCATCTTCTTCCAGATCGTGCTGCCGATGCTCAAGCCGGTGCTGGTGACCCTGGCGATCTTCACCTTCATGGGCGCATGGAACGATTTCATGTGGCCGCTGATCGTGTTGACCGATCAGGAGCACTACACTTTGCCGGTGGCCCTGGCCACCCTCTCGCGCGAACACATCATGG
The DNA here is from genome assembly GCF_056393265.1 of Stenotrophomonas sp. Steno-C15. Classification (NCBI taxonomy): domain Bacteria; kingdom Pseudomonadati; phylum Pseudomonadota; class Gammaproteobacteria; order Lysobacterales; family Lysobacteraceae; genus Stenotrophomonas; species Stenotrophomonas sp. Steno-C15. Next base: position 88,659 of record NZ_JBWJPF010000010.1, on the reverse strand, counting down.
ACGTGGAAATGATGATGGCCGGCGCGGTGGTTACCGTGGTTCCGGTGCTGGCACTGTTCCTGGTGCTGCAGCGGTACTACATCCAAGGATTGTTGCTGGGGAGCGTGAAGGGATGAAGGGTGCGATCGCCGTTGGACTGGGCCTGTTGTGGACCTCCCTGGCGATCGCCGCCCCTCCGGCGCTGCCGGCGCCGAAGGTGCTGGACGACTTCGACGATGTCAGTGCCTGGAAGCTGGTGCTGTCCGACCAGGTCAGCGGCTCGCTGCGCCCGGTCAGCGGCGCGGGTGGCGGCCGCGCGCTGTGCCTGGATTACGACTTCCACAACGTATCGGGCTACGTCGGCATCCGTCGCGCGCTGGCGGTCGAGTATCCGGTCAACTACCGCTTCGGCTTCCAGCTGCGCGGTGATTCACCGGCCAATGATCTTCAGTTCAAGCTGATCGACGCCAGCGGTGACAACGTGTGGTGGGTCAACCGCCCCGGTTACAGTTTTCCCAGGTCGTGGACGCCGGTCGAGTACCGGCGTCGGCAGATCGACAAGGCGTGGGGGCCGTCGCCGGAGAAGGAAATGGCGCGCAGCGCCGCGGTCGAGTTCACGATCTACAGCAAGGTCGGCGGACGCGGCACGGTGTGCTTCGACAGACTGACCCTGCAGGGCCTGCCCGCACGGGACGAATCGCCGCTGCGGCCGGAGGTGATTGCCGACACCGCCACGGCGCTGCAGGACCGGATGGTGGACGGCAAGAGCGATACCTTCTGGATCAGCGGTGGGGTGAAGCAGCAGACCATCAGCCTGGACCTGCACAAGAGCCGCGAGATCGGCGGCGCGGTGATCGACTGGCTGCCGGACCTGCAGGCGACCCGCTACACCGTGCGCACGTCCGTGGACGGACGCGACTGGCGCACGGCACGCGAAGTGACCGCCGGTGGGGGTGGCCGTGACTGGCTGGCGCTGCCGGATACCGATGCACGCTATGTGCGCTTCGACCTGCAGGCAGGTCCGAACTGGCGCTATGGCATCCGTGACATCACGCTCAAGCCGCTGGACTTCGCATCCACGCCCAATGCATTCCTGTCGTCGGTTGCGGCTGACCTCCCACGCGGTGCGGTACCGCGCGCGTTCGTGGGCGAACAGCCGTACTGGACCCTGCTGGGTCTGGATGGCGGCCAGCAACAGGCGCTGATCAGCGAAGACGGTGCGCTGGAGCCTGCCAAGGGCAGCTTCAGCATCGAGCCGTTCGTCCGCCTGGATGGCAAGCTGATCGCCTGGAGTGATGTGGCCATCACCCAGTCGCTGCAGGATCGCTACCTGCCCATCGCCAATGTCGACTGGGTGCATGAGAAGGTGGGGCTGGCGGTCACCGGATTCGTGCAGGGCACGCCCGAGCGTGCGCAGCTGATCGGTCGCTACCGCCTGAGCAATCCGGACAAGGTGGCCCACGAGTACACGCTGGCGTTGGCCATCCGCCCCTGGCAGGTCAATCCGCCAACCCAGTTCCTCAACACCACCGGCGGCTTCAGCCGCATCGACAGCCTCGACGTCGGCGAGCAGCTGGTCCGCATCAATGGCGAGCCACGCATCTACCCGCTGCAGGTACCTGATGCGCGTTTTGCCACCTCTTTCGACGGCAAGCTCGATGCCATGCACCTCGCCTCGGGCAAGCTGCCGGCGACGACCACGGTGAAGGACAGCACCGGCATGGCGTCGGGCGCGCTGCTGTACACGATCACCCTGGAACCCGGGCAAAGCCGCGAAGTGGCGGTGGTACTGCCGCAGACCGGTGGCTGGGCGCCGCAGGCCGTGGACGTGGCAAAGGCGCAGCAGCAGGTTGCCGACATGTGGCGTGCCAAGCTCGGCGTGGTGTCGCTGCAGGTTCCGAAGGCGGGCCAGCCGATGGTCGACACGCTGCGCACCGCGGTAGCGCACATGCTGATCTCGCGCGTCGGGCCAAGCCTGCAGCCGGGCACGCGCTCGTATGCGCGCAGCTGGATCCGCGACGGCGCGATGATCTCCGAAGGGTTGCTGCGCATGGGCCGCAGCGACGCGGTGCGTGACTACCTCAACTGGTATGCGCCGTTCCAGTTCGAGAATGGCAAGGTGCCGTGCTGCGTCGACGCACGTGGCAGCGACCCGGTGCCGGAGAACGACAGCCATGGTGAGCTGATCTACAACATCGCCGAGTATGGCCGCTACACCGGCGACAGCACGTTCATGGAACTGATGTGGCCGCATGTGCAGGGGGCCTACCAGTACATGGAGCAGCTGCGTGCCAGCGAGCGCACCGAGGAGAACCGTGCACGCAACCCGGCCTTCTACGGGATGATGCCGGCCTCGATCAGCCACGAAGGTTACTCGGCCAAGCCGATGCATTCGTACTGGGACAACTTCTGGGCGCTGCGTGGCTACAAGGACGCTGCGCTGCTGGCGACGCAGCTGGGTAAGGTGGAGGCGATGCAGATCGCCGAGTCACGCGACCAGTTCCGCGACGACCTGCAGGCATCGCTGCTGTCGGCCATGCAGCAGCACAGCATCGATTACCTGCCGGGCTCGGCGGAGCTGGGCGATTTCGACGCGACATCGACGACCATCGCGCTGGCGCCCGGGGGCGAGCAGGGCCGGCTGCCGCAGCAGGCCCTGGAAGCAACCTTCGAGCGTTACTGGAAGGAGTTCGTCGCGCGTCGCGATGGCAAGCGCGAATGGAAGGACTACACGCCGTATGAGTGGCGCAACGTCGCCGCCTTCGTGCGCCTGGGCTGGCGCGACCGCGCCTGGCAGGCGACCGAGTTCTTCTTCAAGGACCGTGCCCCGCAGGCATGGAACCAATGGGCGGAAGTGGTCTCGCGGACACCGCGCAAGCCGTTCTTCGTCGGCGACCTGCCGCATGCATGGGTCGCGTCGGATTTCGTGCGCTCGGCGCTGGACATGTTCGCCTACAACCGCGACATGGATGAGTCACTGGTGCTGGCCGGCGGCGTTCCAACGGCCTGGCTGCAGGGTGACGGCATCGCGGTGCAGGGCCTGCGTACGCCGCAGGGGCAGTTGAACTATCGGCTGCGGCGCAGTGACAAGCTGCTGGTGCTGGAGGTGCAGCCCGGCCTGGTGCCACCGGCTGGAGGCGTGGTACTTCCGTGGCCCTACGCGGGTGAACCGGGTGACGCCACCATCAATGGCGCGCCGGGTGAATGGATCGACCGCGAACTGCATGTGCACGAACTGCCTGCCCGCGTCGAGATCGAAGTGCCGGCGGCAGTGCGTCGCTCCGAGCGCAAGGGACAGTAAGCATGGGTAGGAAGGCATGGCGTGCGCGCGCGGCAGCGTGCGCACTGGGCATGGCGATCGCGCTGGCGCTGCCTGCCGCGGCGATGGCGGACGTACCACCGGCGGACGATGGGGACGCAGCCGCGCGCGCGCCTGGCATGGGCATGGTCACCTTCAACCTGCACCACGACCGCGAGGACTGGCCCAGCCGGCGTCGTACCATCCTGGCAGAACTCAAGCGCCTGCAACCTGATGCGATCGCGCTGCAGGAAGTGATCCAGCGGCGCAACGTGCGCAACCAGGCGCAATGGCTCGCCAGCCAGCTGGGCTACCGATACGTCTTCGTGTCCACCGATCCGGTCGGCGCGCCCAAGCGCTACGGCAACGCACTGTTGACGCGACAGCCGATCCTCGCCCAGGGCGAGCACCTGCTGCTGCCGCTGGACGACTACCGCACCGTGGCGCACCTGCGCATCGAGGTGGAGGGCCGGCCAGTCAACCTCTATGCAACCCATCTCAATGAGCGCAGCGATGAAAGCGGCAAGCGCATCCGGCGGACGCAGGTGGAAGATCTGCTGCGCTTCATCGCCGCAACGTCGGATGGCGCGCCGGTGGTGATCGCAGGCGACTTCAACGCACTGGTCGATGCGGGTGACCTGAGCGAGCTGCGCAGCCACTATGGCGACAGCTATGGCAGCGTGCATGTGAACACCGACCTGGCGGCTGTCAGCACCCTCAACCGGCATTACTACCAGGCGCCCTCGCGGATCGATCACATCTTCTTCCAGCAGGACCAGCTGGTTGCGCGTGAGGCCAGGCTTCTGTTCGACCAGCCGGATGACAGCGGCCGCTGGGCTTCGGATCATTACGGCGTCTGGACGCGATTGCAGTTCGCGCCGAAACCCTGAACAACGACCCAGCGGCCTATCCCCGGTCGGCACGATACAGCCCGATGCACAAACAGAAACGGCGGGGATCATCGATCCCCGCCGTTCTGCTGTCACCCGATCAACGAGCGGTCAGTTGGCCGGCGGCGTGCGCTTGGCGGCCTCGTCGTCCTCTTCGTCAGCCTTGGCTTCGGCCGCCTGGGCGGCAGCATCGGCATGGCCATCCGCGACCGGGTCGAGGGTCGGCGTCACGACGGCATCGGCGACCGGTGCAGGGGCCTCCACCGACGGGGCTTCCACGGCCACCGGTGCGACCGGGGCTTCGGCAACCACAACAGGTTCGACGACCGGCTTCACTTGAACCACCGGGGCCGCCTCAACAGCCACCGGTGCGGTTTCAGGCACGGGCGCTGCTTCAACAGCCTCCGGCTTCGATTCCACGACGGGTGCAGGCTCGACCACGACCGGCTTCACGTCCACCACAGGGGCCGCTTCGGCCACTACCGGCGTTGCTTCGATCACCGGTGCGGCGTCCGCCGACGGGGTTGCCGCCGCCACGGGCTGTGCGGGTGTCGCGGCGTCGATGGCGTCGAGCATGCTGGTCTGCACCGGCGATGGCGCCGGTTCTGCCTTGGCAGCGGTCTCGACCGGTGCCGGAGGCGCGGCGGTCACCGGCGCGGCGGCTTCAACCACGGCGCTGCTGACCACGGCGGCCGGTGCGGCGGCGACAGCGGCCGCAACGCGGGCCGGCTTCTCGCCTTCGACGATGGACGGCTCGGCGTCGTCATCGAAGTCGAACTCCGGCTGCGAGCGGGCGGGCTGGGTGGCTGCAACCGGTGCTGACCCGGCAGCGTGGTCGACACGCGGCTCGGCGCTGTCGGTGCTGTCGGCGTCATCGCCTTCGTCACCGTCATCCTGGTCTTCGCCCAGCGGATCGGTGCCGGCCGCATTCTCGGAGCCACCACGGCGGCGGCGACGGCCACCACGACGACCACGACGACGGCGGGTCGCGCCTTCGCCGGCCTGCTCGCCCGTGGTGTCGGCAGGTGCCTCTTCGCCCGTCACGGCAGCGGCGTCACCTTCAACGGCGGTGACAGGCGCGACTTCGGCCGGCGCCGCGGTTTCGACCGGCGGCTGTGCGGCCACCGCCGCGACCGGCGCCGTAGCCTCCCGCGCGGTCACCGCAGCAGCGGTGATGGCACTGGCCGCCACCGCAGCGGACGCCGTCGCCGTGTCGGTCTGGGCTTCTGCGGCACCACGCTGCGGCTTCTCGGCCGGCTTGTCGCCGTCCTGCTGCGGACGCGGCTGCTTCGGCTGCTTGAGCTTCGGCTGCTGCTGCGGGTTCTGGCCCTGCTGCTCGTTGCGCGGCTTGTTCTGCTGCTGCGGCTGCTGGCCGTCCTTCTGCTTGCCCTGCGGCTGGCCGTTGCCGTTCGGGTTGCCATTGCCGCCCTGACGACCGTCCTTGCGCTGTTCGCCGCGATCCTTGCGGTTGCCGCCCTCCTTCTGCTGCTGCGCATTGCCGTTGCCGCGATTGTCGTCGCGACGGTCCTTGCGGTCCTTGTTGCGATCCTTGTTGCGCTCCCTGCGGCCACCGTCCTGCTGCGGCTGGCGGGCGGCCGGCGGCGCCGGGGCGGGTGCCGGCTCACCACCGAACACGCGCTTGATCCAACCGATCACGCCACCGCCGGTCGACGGGGCGGCGGGCGCAGCCACCACCGGCGCGGGTGCCGCTGCAGCCGGCTCCACTTCCTCACGCACCGGGGCGGGGGAGGTGTGCTTGACCTGGGTCACCACCGGCGGCGGGATGTTCAGCTGGCCCTTGGTGAGGGCGTGCACAGGCAGCTTGCGCGGAGTGCCACGCTGGTAGCTCGGACGGCTGCTTTCCTCGCCCAGTTCGTTCTCACGCAGGCGGGTGACCGTGTAGTGCGGGGTATGCAGCTGCTCGTCGGCGACGATCACGATCGGCGCTTCATGGCGCTGTTCGATTTCGCGCAGCGCGCTGCGCTTCTCGTTCAGCAGGTAATTGGCGATCTCCACCGGCGCCTGCACCAGCACCTGCCCGGTGTTCTCCTTCATCGCGTGCTCTTCGGCCACGCGGATGATCGACAGCGACAGCGACTCGACGCTGCGCATGCGGCCGTGGCCATCACAGCGCGGGCAGACGATCTGGCTCGATTCGCCCAGGCTCGGGCGCAGGCGCTGGCGGCTCATTTCCAGCAGGCCGAAGCGCGAGATGCGGCCGACCTGCACGCGTGCGCGGTCGTACTTCAGCGCGTTGGCCAGGCGGTTCTCGACCTCGCGCTGATGCTTGTTGGAGGACATGTCGATGAAGTCGATCACCACCAGGCCGCCCAGATCGCGCAGGCGCAGCTGGCGGGCCACTTCCTCGGCCGCTTCCAGATTGGTCTGGAAGGCGGTGTCCTCGATGTCGCTGCCCTTGGTCGCGCGCGAGGAGTTCACGTCGACGGCGGTCAGTGCTTCGGTCTGGTCGACCACGATCGAGCCGCCCGACGGCAGGCGCACGTTGCGCTCGTAGGCGCCTTCGATCTGCGATTCGATCTGGAAGCGGTTGAACAGCGGGATGTCGTCCTTGTAATGCTTGAGCTTGCGCAGGGTCTGCGGCATCACCTGCTGCATGAACTCCCTGGCGTGCTCGTACATCTCCTCGGTGTCCACCAGGATCTCGCCGATGTCGGCGCGCAGGTAGTCACGCAGGGCGCGCACGATCAGGCGCGATTCCTGGTAGATCAGGAACGGGGCCGGCTTGCTCAGCGCCGCCTCGGCGATCGCCCGCCAGACGCTGAGCAGGTAGTCCAGATCCCACTGCAGCTCTTCCGCATCGCGGCCGACGCCGGCGGTACGGATGATCACGCCCATGTCGTCGGGAATGTTCAGCTTGTCCAGTGCGTCCTTCAGGGCAGCCCGGTCTTCGCCCTCGATGCGGCGGGAGACGCCGCCGGCACTTGGCGAGTTCGGCATCAGCACCATGTAGCGGCCGGCCAGGGAGATGAACGTGGTCAGGGCGGCGCCCTTGTTGCCACGCTCTTCCTTGTCGACCTGGACCACCACTTCCTGGCCTTCCTTGAGCAGCTCGCGGATGCCGGCCTTGTTGTGGTCGACACCGGCCTGGAAGTAGTCGCGGGAGATTTCCTTCAGCGGCAGGAAGCCATGGCGGCCACCGCCATATTCGACGAAGGCGGCTTCCAGCGAGGGCTCGATGCGGAAGATCCGGCCCTTGTAGATGTTGGACTTCTTCTGTTCCTTCGACGGCTGCTCGATGTCGATGTCATACAACGACTGGCCATCCACGATGGCAACACGCAGCTCTTCAGCCTGCGTGGCGTTGATCAGCATTCGCTTCATTGTTGCGTTCCTCGCAAGCGGCTACCGCGCGGAACGCCATGGGGTTTCGCCTCTGGATACGGCTCGCCACCCATTCGCGCAAGCGCGGGGAGGGGGGCTTGGGTTTCCAGCGCTACGACACCACGGCAGGCCGCGGGAGCGCTTCACTCATATGGTTTTTGGGGTGTTGCAGGGCCGCAGGCAGCTGTCAGCCAGGCTGGAGCGCCACGCGGGACATGTTCAGCACGGTTGCGTGTCAGGCATCCGGCGATGGCCGGGAAGGCCGGTGAGCCGCTAACATGGCCGCCCCGCGGGCGGTGGTCGCGCACTGTGCCGGATTCGTCGGAAGCTGGGCTTCTGGCCCTGAGTAACTTCCAACGAAATCAATCCCTTATCTCGCCCCCCGAGTGTAACAGAATAAACAGCCTGATGACCGCCCAAGACCCCACCAAGCCAGCTGGCGACAAGCCATCCGTGCGCATGATCACCGTTCCCGCCGACCGCGCCGGCCAGCGCCTGGATAATTTCCTGCTCGGCCAGCTGAAAGGGGCCCCGCGCAGCCTGGTCTACAAGCTGGTGCGCAGCGGGCAGGTGCGGGTCAATGGCGGCCGCGCCAAGGCCGAGCGCAAGCTGGAGGCGGGCGACGAGGTGCGGGTGCCGCCGGTGCGTCTCACCGAGGAGGGAGACAAGGCTGGTCCTCCCGAGTCGTTCATGCGCCGTCTGGAACAGGCCATCGTCTTCGAGGACGCACGGCTGCTGGCGCTGAACAAACCCTCGGGCGTGGCCAGTCATGGCGGCAGCGGGATCAGCTTCGGCGCCATCGAGACCCTGCGCGCCCTGCGCCCGGGCCAGACGCTGGAACTGGTGCACCGTCTCGACCGCGATACGTCGGGCCTGCTGGTGGTGGCCAAGAAGCGCTCGGCGCTGAGCGAGCTGCAGGCGCTGCTGCGTGAAGACCATGGCGCCGGCATCCGCAAGCGTTACCTGACCCTGCTGACCGGACGCATGCCCGACGGGGTGATGACGGTGGACGCGCCGCTGCACGTGGGCCTGCGCCAGGGCGGTGAGCGACATGTCCAGGTCAATGCGATCGGCAAGGAATCGATCAGTCATTTCCGCGTGCTGGAGCGGCGTGGGGGCCATTCCTATTGCGAGGTGCGCATCGAGACCGGCCGGACCCATCAGATCCGGGTGCACGCCCAGCATCTGGGGCATCCGGTGGCCGGTGACGACAAGTACGGCGATCCTGCGGTGAACAAGCGGCTTCGTGAGCAGATCGGCCTGAAGCGGTTGTTCCTGCACGCGGCCTCGCTGGAGTTCGCGCTGGACGACGGCAAGACCCCCTACGTGCTGAACGCTCCGCTGGCGGATGAGTTGGTCGAGGCGCTGGACCGCCTGCGCTGACGGCGGTTCGGCGGCGCCGGGCGCTTGGTCGGCACCGTCGCTTCCCTGCGATGAGTGGGCTTGTCACTTTCTTTGCTCGTGCAAAGAAAGTAGCCAAAGAAACACGCCGCCATCCGCGGAGGCGCTGCGCTCCTCGGCTCGCTACAAGGCGGACCTGACAGCCGCAGCGTAGACCCATACCCGCACGCAGCCCTTGTAGAGTCGAGCCACGCTCGACTGACGCGCGCAGCGCGGGCTTCGCTTTTTCATTCTTTCATCGCGCGGCTGGCACGCGCCTATAGCCTGTCAGAGCCTGGTCCAAACCCGGGATCTCGCTCCGCCAGCCGCGAGGAGGCTCAGCCCGTTGGCCGCAACCCGCTCACCACTTGAACAGCACCAGGCTGACCGCCAGCGTTCCCATGCCTGCAACCAGGCCGTACACCGTTTCGTGACCCTTGGCGTAGCGCTTGGCCGCCGGCAGCAGTTCGTCCAGGGCCAGGAACACCATCACGCCTGCGATCAGGCCGAACACCCAGCCGAACGTGGCGTGCGACAGCGACCCGGACAGCAGCCAGTAGCCCAGCATGGCCCCCACCGGCTCGGCCAGGCCCGACAGCAGGCTGGCGCCGAACGCATAGAGCTTGTTCTGGGTGGCGAAGTACACCGGGACCGCGATTGCGATGCCCTCGGGAATGTTGTGGATGGCGATGGCGAAGGCCAGCGGCATGCCCACCGACGGGCTTTCCAGCGTAGCGAAGAAGGTCGCCAGCCCTTCCGGGAAATTGTGTGCGGTGATCGCCACCGAGGTCAGCAGCGCGACCCGCTTCAGGTACTCGCGGCTGTTCTCGCGGAACGCAGGGTCCTGCTTGTCCAGGCTGTCGTGCGGATTGGGAATGAAGTGATCGATCAGCACGATAACGATCACACCGGCCAGGAACGCCAGCGTGCCGTAGGTGAAGCCGGTGCGCTCGCCATAGGCCAGGGCGAACGACGCGATGGACTTGTTGAGGATCTCCGACAGCGAGACGTAGACCATCGCGCCGCCGGCGAAGGCCAGGCCGAACGCCAGCAGGCGCGGATTGGGGCGGCGCGAGAACAGCACCAGCAGGCTGCCGATGGCGGTCGCCAGGCCGGCCGCGAGGGTGACCGCCAGCGCGATCCAGATGTTTTCGGGGGGGATCTGCAGCATGTACCGACGCGGTCCTGGTCAACAGACAACCGCCCCGGGCACTGCCGGGGCGGCAAGGGCGAGGCGGGCGTCGGCTGGCCTCGTCATGGTGTGCGGTCAGCCGCCGCGGCGCAGGCGCTCTTCCACCGCGAAACACTGGTCCGGCTTTGGCTGCGGCGGGTTGAAGCTGACCGGCACCTGGATGGTGGCGGGCACGGCCTGGCCATTGCGGGTGGCGGCCTTGAACTGCCAGCCCTGCACGGCATTCCTGGCCAGCTCATCCAGCTGCGGGTTGCCCGCGCCGCTCAGCAGGGTCACTTCGCTGGGCTTGCCGTCGGTGCCGATGGTCACCTTGAAGGTGCTGGTGCCGCCTGTACCGGTACAGGCCAGCTCGAGCGGGTACTGCGGTGGCGGCGTCTTCACCGCAGCCACCTCGGTCGGCGGCGGCACGGGCGGCGACGGCTCGGAGGCGCCACAGCCGGCGAGGCCGGTCACAGCGATCAGGGACAGGCTCAGCACTCGCACATTCATGGCAGTTGCTCCGTGAGGGCCGATGTCTTGGCCGCGCAGATGAAGTCGTTCTCGCTCAGGCCGCCGACGTCGTGGGTCGAATAGCGCACCACGGCGCGGTCGTAGTGCACGCCCAGGTCCGGGTGGTGATCCTCGTGGTGGGCGATCCAGGCCAGTGCATTCACAAAGGCCATGGTGGCGTAGTAGTCCTTGAAGCGGAAGGTGCGCAGCAGCGCCTGGCCGCCTTCGGTCAGTTCCCAGCCGGGAATCTGCGGCAGCAGCTCGGCCAGGCGGGCCTCGCCCAGCTTGTGGTCGCTGCCTTTGCGCGGCACGCAACGGGCCTGGGCCAGTGGAATCAGGTCGGCCATGGGAATCTCCACCTCGTGTTGACTGAACAATGCGCCGGACGGTGTATAAACCGAATGAGCGGTTGACACTTACTTGGCTAGAATAGCCTGATGATCCAGATCTCCGACACTGCCCAGACCCATTTCCGCAAGCTGATCGAACGCGAGGGCGCGCCCGGCATGGGCGTACGCCTGAGCGCGGTCGATCCCGGCACTCCGCGTGCCGATGCGCGGTTGGAATTCGCCGAACCCTCGGACCTGCACGGCGACGAGTGGGCCGTGGACTGCGACGGGTTCACCCTGTATGTCGACGCCGGCAGCGTCGGCTGGCTCGATGGCGCGGAGATCGACATCGTGGCTGGCGCGGCAGGTGCCCAGCAGTTGACCATCAAGGCGCCGCGCATCAAGGGCGAAGCGCCCGGGGAGGCCGCTTCGCTGGTCGAGCGCGTGCACTGGGTGGTGGAGAATGAAATCAATCCACAGCTCGCCTCCCATGGCGGCAAGGTCGCAGTGCAGGAAGTCTCGGCCGAGGGCGTGGTGCTGCTGCGTTTCGGTGGTGGCTGCCAGGGCTGTGGCATGGCCGATGTGACCCTCAAGCAGGGCATCGAAAAGACCTTGATGGGCCGGGTGCCCGGCGTGACCGCAGTGCGCGACGCGACCGACCACGACAGCGGCCACGCACCGTACATCCCGCGCGGCAACGCCGCCTGATCGCCGACGCGTGCCTCTGCCCAGAGCCGAGCAACTCATCGACCTGCTGCTGGCGCGCCAGCAGCAACCGATCATCCTGGAGAAGAACACGCGCCTGCCTTATGGCTGGGCGCTGTGGCTGCGCTCGCTGAGCCCGTTGCCACGCCCGTTCCATGCCCGCGAGGTGATCGCGGTGCTGCTGCCCAGGCCTCTGCCGGGACGCCCCGGGACGCTGCCGGCGCTGCCCCGCTGGCAGGCGCTGCGGCGCCTGTTGTGGCAGGACTGGGAGCCGGCGCCGCGTGACCAGCGCTGGATGCGCTGGACGTCGGCCGTCGCCAGTGCATTGCTGCACCTGCTGTTCTTCCTGCTGCTGCTGTGGGTGGCGGTGATCCGCACCTCGGTGCCCGCCGAGCAGGGATCCGACGGTGAGCGCGTGCAGATCGAGTTTGTCGGCCGCGCCAGCCAGGAGGGCGGAGGCGACCAGCCCGGCGCCGAATCGGCTGCAGCAGCTGCAGCCGGCCGCACGGCTGCAGGAGACGCGGCAGGATCGGCAACTGCGCCGCAGCCGCGACCGGTCGCGGCGCGCCCGCAGCCATCCCCTGCTGCGGCCCCCGCTGCCGCCAGTACGCCTCCGCAAGCCATGCCGACCGAGCCGGCCCCACCGGCCACGCCGCCGCCTTCGCCGGTCCAGGCGACCGACGTGGCGCAGGCCACGACCGATTTCGTGGTGCCGCCGGTCAGCGTGCCGCGCACCGAAGTGAGCATCGTGCCGCGCGACACAACGCCCAGCGTACGCGAGCGCAGCGTGCAGCCGCTGGAGGCGCCGCCCACACCGCAAGCGCTGCGCACACCGGATGTGCAGGTGAGGGTGCCGCAGATCCGCCAGCCGCAGGTGCAGGAACGTGAGGTGGCCATCGTGGAGACACCCGTCGTGGCTCCGGCGGTGCGCGCAGCGGAAGTACCGATCCGCGTTCCGCAGCAGGATGTGCAGGTGCGCGAACGCGAAGTGCAGGCGGTTGTCGATCCGCAGGTGCGGATGGCGCCGATCGCAGGCCGTGAGCCTGCAGTACGGGCGCCCGCGGGCCGCGACGTGCAGGTGCGCGAACGTGAGGTGGCGTCTGCACCGGTCGCTTCGCCTGCGCCTTCCAGTGGCAGTGCCGCAACCTCCGCCCCCGCAGCCCAGGGCAGCGCGGCTGCGGTGAGCAGTCCCGCGGCGCGCCCATCAGCCGTCGCCACGACACCGGCACAGGCCGGTGCCCGCCCGACGCCGACCCCGGGCAACTGGGCTACGCCGGCCCGGGGCGACGACTGGGGGGCCTCGGATCGCACTCGTGATGGCGCCCGCAGCGGCGCCGCGCAGGCGAGCAGCGCGGGCCGGGGCAACGGCCTGTTCAACGCCGACGGCAGCGTGCGTGTACCGGGGCAGGACGGCCCCGGCAATGCGGAGCGTGGTGCTCCCGGGGGGGACAACGACGGCTGGAGCAAGGAACGCATCGCCCAGTCGGGGACATGGCTGAAGCGACCGCCCTACGACTACACGCCCACCTCGTTCGACAAATACTGGGTGCCGCAGGAGTCGCTGCTGGCCGAGTGGGTGCGCAAGGGCGTCAAGGCGATGGAGATTCCGCTTCCCGGCACCAGCACCCGGATTTCCTGCGTCATCTCCATTCTGCAGGCGGGTGGCGGCTGCGGCCTGACCGACCCGAACATGCAGGACCAGCCGGCCGTGGCCCGGCCGCCGCCGGATATCCCGTTCAAGAAGGAACTGCAGGAAGACAATGGGAGCCGCTAGCGGCTCCCATTGTCCACGCATGTTTCCTTATCCCCGCGCCGTTGGCGCGCCCCCTTTGAACAACAAGGGGGCTCTTCGCCGGAACCATTGCGGGCGGCCGGCCTTGGTCGGCGTCGCCCCTTTACTCGCTCTGTGACAGGAACACCCAGAACGGCACGTCGCGGCCGACCCAATCCCGGCTGGCTTCGTCCAGCACGTCGAGCAGGGTGTCGAAATCCTTGGCTGCGCCAGCGCGCAGCGCGTCGACATCCGCCAGGAACAGCGCATAACCGCTGGCCGGCAGCCACTGCAGGTCGCGAAGATTGTCCGACAGGGCATCCCAGTTGCCGCCGAAGCCGGCCGGGAAGTCCAGCTGCGCGGACAGCCGCGCCAGCAGGGTGCGCTTGTCGGTCACGCCCTCCAGATCGATGCGGATCACCTTCAGGCCGGCATCGCGCATGGCCGCGGCAAGCGCGCCGATGTCCGCGCTGTCGATGGCATACACGCCGGCGTTGTTGATGTCGTGCAGGCCGAGGCCGAAATCATCGTGGCTCATCGAGCGTCTCCGGGGGATGGAACGGTGAAGCTGCGGAATGAGCCGTAATGGTCATCGGTGTAGTACCACGCCTCTGCCGGATCGCCGCCCGTGACGATGCGGCGTGCCCCCCGGTTGCCCGCACCGGGGGTGTCGACCGTGTACTCGCGGTAGTAGCCACGCGGCCGCTGCGGCAGGCGCTGCTCGCGGTTGCCGAAGGTGCTGCCATCCTGGCGGTGCGGGAAGGGCCCGCCCCGCTGGATCAGGGTGATGGTCTGGCGTGCTTCGGCGGGAAGGAAGGCGGGCAGGCCGCTGCGTGCGCCATCGCCGTGTGCCGGGGTCGGGGCACTCCGGGCCGGGGCGCCCTGCAGGTCCGGCGCGAACTGCGGTGCCGGCGGCCGCTGCATGACGTGGTTGACGACCAGGCCGAGCAGCAACAGGGCGATGGCAGTGATCAGCAGCCGGGGGTTGCGCATGGGCACGAACGGGTGAGGGTGGTGCATGCACTGTAGCGCCTGTGCGCTGCACGCTGCATGAGGAACCGCTGCGTCACCGCTGCGTAACAATTGCCGGCATGCTCACCGGCAGGACGCAATTTCCTTTACATCCCCCTTGGTAATCTAGTGGTCTGTCCCCATCATTCACCGCGCTACACCCGACACCGTCGGGTGCCCTCGCAATCAGGAGATGCATCATGGCCTATACCCTGCCCAAGCTGTCCTACGCCTACGACGCGCTGGAGCCGCATATCGACGCGGCGACGATGGAGATCCATCACACCAAGCATCACCAGACCTACATCAACAACGTCAACGCGGCGCTGGAAGGCACCGAGTACGCTGACCTGCCGGTGGAAGAGCTGGTGAAGAAGCTGAAGTCGCTGCCGGAGAACCTGCAGGGCCCGGTGCGCAACAACGGCGGTGGCCATGCCAACCACTCGCTGTTCTGGACGGTGATGGCACCGAACGCGGGCGGCAACCCGGTGGGCGACGTGGCCAAGGCCATCGACAAGGACCTGGGCGGTTTCGACAAGTTCAAGGACGCCTTCACCAAGGCGGCGCTGACCCGCTTCGGCAGCGGCTGGGCATGGTTGAGCGTCACCCCCGACAAGAAGGTCGTGGTGGAAAGCACCGGCAACCAGGACAGCCCGCTGATGGAAGGCAACACGCCCATCCTCGGTCTGGACGTGTGGGAGCACGCGTACTACCTGAAGTACCAGAACCGTCGTCCGGAGTACATCGGCGCGTTCTTCAACGTCATCGACTGGAACGAAGTCGAGCGCCGTTACCAGGACGCGATCGCCTGAAGGCGGTGACGGGATGACATGAGAAGGCCGGGGGAGACCCCGGCCTTTTTGTTTGCCAGCTTCTGGACGTCGGGCGGGACCTGGTGGGTGCCGAGGGCGGGCCTATTCCGCGGTGGCCGTATCGCCCTGCAGGCGCAGGGTGGCCATCATCCCCAGGCGCAGTCCAGGCAGCTCGCCGTCGGCCGGCAGCAGGATGGGCTGCTGGCGGATGCCACCGAAATGCTTGACCTGGAACAGGACATCCAGGCCATGGCCGCTGGCGCCGCCGGCACCGGAAGCTGACGCTTCCGCCCGGCCGCCCGGGCTGCGCCGGGCCGGCTGGAAGCCCGGCGTAGCGCGCACCAGTTCCACCGTGCCGGCGGAAAAATCGCCTGCGATCACACTGGGCAGGCCTTCTGCGGTCGCGCTGATCCAGGCCATGAGATCGCTGGTCTGGTGCTGGCGGGCCGCCGCTTCATCCGGCTCCGGGCGCAGGCGGGTCACGTAGACATTGACCAGGGCCTCGCCCAGCCGCAGCCGCATCATGCCCGCCGCGCTGAACGTACCGGGCGGGTGCAGCAGGGTCACGCCATCCTCGCTGACCGGCAGCCGCGTCAGCATCGCATTGCCGTGCCGCAGCGGCTGGCTGGGCGGGTCGGCCGTGACGAAGTCGCAGCTGTAGCGCAGCCGATTGGCCAGCCAGCAGGCCGGGTTGCGCCCCTGCTGCTGCCGTACCTGCTGCACCGAGATGACGTCCGGCTGCAGCTCGGTCAACAGCTGCGCCACCTGTTCGCGGCGTTGCTTCCATTGCGCATCGTCCCGCCCGGGCAGTTCCAGGGCCGCCACGGTCAGCTGCCGGGCCTGCGCGTCGAGGGTCGCGGTGTCCGCGGCCTGTGGCCGCGCCGATGCCGGCAATGCAAGCAGCAACAGGCAGCAGCCGAGCAGGGGGCGGACGAGGACGAGGGCGCGCATAACGATAAGTTTACGCTTTTGTCGTGCAGGTGCCGTGACTTCCGGCAGGGCACCGGTACCGCCTGCCATGGATCGGCGGCGCTGTCATGCAGCCCCGCAGCGTGCTTCCAGCCCGCAGGTTCCGGTAACCTTGCGGCTTTCGCTTTGCAGGAATGCCTTACAGGATGAGCCACGACGCAGTCGCCCCCATCGCCGGCCAGGGAAAGATGCCGCGCCAGATCCCGTACATCATCGGCAATGAGGCCTGCGAACGGTTCAGCTTCTACGGGATGCGCAACATCCTGGTGCAGTTCCTGATCACCTCGCTGCTGCTGCAGGAAATCACTGCGGAAGGCCGTGCCGGTGAAGCCAAGGACATCATGCACAGCTTCATGATCGGCGTGTACTTCTTCCCGCTGCTGGGCGGCTGGCTGGCCGACAGGTTCTTCGGCAAGTACCACACGATCCTCTGGTTCAGCCTGGTCTACTGCGCCGGCCACCTGTGCCTGGCGCTGTTCGAGAACAGCCGCCAGGGCTTCTTCCTCGGCCTGGGCCTGATCGCGCTGGGTGCCGGTGGCATCAAGCCGCTGGTGGCCTCGTTCATGGGTGACCAGTTCGACCAGAGCAACAAGCACCTGGCCAAGCTGGTGTTCGATGCCTTCTACTGGATCATCAACTTCGGCTCGCTGTTTGCGTCGCTGCTGATTCCGCTGGTGCTGAAGAACTGGGGCCCGCAGTGGGCGTTCGGCATTCCGGGCATCCTGATGTTCGTGGCGACCTTCGTGTTCTGGCTTGGCCGCAAGCGCTACGTACTGGTGCCGCTGCCGCCGAAGGACCCGCATTCGTTCGCCAACGTGGCGCGCACGGCGCTGACCGCGCGGGTGGCGGGCCAGGGCCGTCCGGGCCTGGCGATCGCCGTGGCCGGCCTGGTGCTGGCGGTGGCATCGTTCGGCCTGGTAGGCTCGTTGGGCATCGTGATCTGCCTGTGCCTTGCGCTGGTGGCGATTCTGGCTGGTGTCGGTGGCGGCACCTGGCTGCAGCTGGACCGCGCCCGCGCGCACCATCCGGCCGAAGCCGTGGAGGGCGTGCGTTCGGTGCTGCGCGTGCTGGTGATCTTCGCGTTGACCACGCCGTTCTTCTCGCTGTTTGACCAGAAGGCCTCGACCTGGGTGCTGCAGGGACAGCAGATGCAGATGCCGAGCTGGTTCACCGCCTCGCAGATGCAGGCGCTGAACCCGCTGCTGGTGATGATCCTCATCCCGTTCAACAACCTGGTGCTGTACCCGGCCCTGCGCCGCTTCGGCTTCGAGCCGACCGCGCTGCGCCGGATGACCGCCGGCATCGCCTTCAGCGGCCTGGCCTGGATCGTCGTCGGCAGCATCCAGGTGGTGATGGATGGCGGCAATGCCATGTCGATCTTCTGGCAGATCCTGCCGTACGCGCTGCTGACCTTCGGTGAGGTCCTGGTGTCCGCGACCGGCCTGGAGTTCGCCTACAGCCAGGCGCCCCAGGCGATGAAGGGGGTGGTGATGAGCTTCTGGAACCTGACCACCACCATCGGCAACCTGTGGGTGCTGCTGTCCAATGCGGCCGTACGCAACGAAACGGTGACCCACCAGATCGCCGGCACCGGCTTGAGCGAGGCGGCGTTCCTGATGTTCTTCTTCGCCGGCTTCGCCTTCATCGCGGCGTTGGCCTTCGGTTGGTACGCGAAACGCTATCGTATGGTCGACAACTACCGCGCTGCCTGAGCCTGACATGACCCCCGTCAATCTGCTGTTGATCGCCATCACCGCCATCCTGTCATGGAGGGCGTTCAACCACCGCGCGCTGGCCGACCGCCTGATCCTGTGGCCACCGGCCATCGACCGCCATCGCCAGTACGACCGGCTGGTGACCTATGGATTCATCCACGCGGACTGGTCGCACCTGATCTTCAACATGATCACCCTGTTCTTCTTCGGGGGATTCATCGAGAGCGTGATGGTGCAGCTGACCGGCAGCTACCTTACCTATCCGGCGTTCTACATCGGCGCGCTGGTGGTCTCGATCCTGCCGAGCTACCTGAAGAACCAGAAGAATCCGAACTACCTCAGCCTGGGGGCTTCGGGTGCGGTGTCGGCGGTGCTGTTCGCGTTCATCCTGATCAAGCCGTGGTCGATCATCCTGGTGTTCTTCATCCCCGCACCGGCCATCGTGTACGCCGCGTTCTATGTCGGCTACAGCATCTGGATGGACAAGCGCGGCGGCGACCGCATCAACCACAGCGCGCACCTGGCCGGCGCGGCATTCGGCGTGATCTTCATGCTGGCCATGCAGCCGAGCATCTTCACCCACTTCCTGCGCGAACTGTCCAACCCGACCTTCCGCCTGGGCGGCGGTTGAGGGCCTGGGGTCGGATCCGCTGGATCCGACCCCGGGGCAGGGCCCCCGCTCGTGGTCAGGCCCGGGTCTGCTGGCCGTAGGTGTCCAGCAGGCGGGCGAAGACTTCCTCGCCGATACGCTGGAAGGCCTGCTCGTCGGTCTGGCCTTCCACGGCGAGCTGGAGCAGGCCCTCCAGCAGGGCGCGGTCGGTATCGGAATGGGAATCGCTGGGGTGCATCGGGGGCCTCCACGGCAGTCGCACGGTCTACGGTCGCAAGGGCCGTGCCAGCGTGGCCGGACCCCTCCGCAGGCGATAGCGGCCGCGGGCGCTCCAGCTTTAGGGTCGCAAACTGACGTGGAGGGCCTGGACTTGCCCCTGTTCAGGCTTCACGCGATCATGGCGCCCGGCTGCGCACCATCCACGCAGTCGCCGCAGGAGACAGTCCCATGGCTTCGGTCACGCCCCCCGGTCTGGCCTACGAGGTCGATCACGACCAGGCCAACCATCGCTTCACTGCCCGTGTGCGTGGACAGGTGGCGGTGCTCGATTACCAGATCAAGCGCAGACGCATGGTCATCACCCACACCGAGGTGCCCGAGCCGATCGCCGGCCGGGGCATCGCCGGCGAGTTGACCCGGGTGGCGCTGCGGTTCGCGCGGGAGCAGAAGTACAAGGTCGTGCCGGCGTGTGCCTACGCCGAGGCATTCCTGCAGCGGCATGAGGAGTATCACGACCTTCTGGCGGGATGACGCCAGCGGGCTACGCTTAAGCCAGGGCGGGCGATGATGGATGAACATGAACAGGGGATCCCGATGAAGATTGGAAACAACCGGCTGCTGCGCGGAAGCGTGCTGGCCGGTGTGGCAGGCGTGCTGTTGCTGGCGGGCTGCCAGCGTGAAGCCGAAACCCCGGCACCGGTGGCCGACGCGGCGCCGGCGGTCGATGCCTCCGCCACGGGCGAGGCGCCCGCTGCGGAAGCACCGCTCGACCTGCGCGACGTGATCGAGAACAACGAACGCGAGGTGGTGGGCATCAGCTATCCGGCAGGCATCGACCGTTATCCGGGCCTGGCGCGTGCGCTGCAGGACTACGCCACCACGGCCCGCAGCGAGCTGCAGCAGGCGCTCGATGGGCTGGGCAATGACAAGCCGACCATGCCCTACGAACTCTCGCTGAGCTTCGAGAAGGTGCTGGAGACGCCGCAGCTGGTGGTGGTGAGTGCCGATGGCAGCCGTTACACCGGCGGCGCCCACGGCGAACCCCTGGTGGCACGTTTCGTCTGGCTGCCGGAGCAACAGCAGATGCTCAGCGCCGACAAGCTGGTGACCGACAGCAAGGGCTGGAAGGCGATCAGCGATTTCGTCGCGGACCAGCTGCGCGAGCGCGTGGCGACACGCCTCAGCGGCGAGGACATGGAGCCGGCCGAGCTGCAGGAGTCGCTGCGCAATGCATCGCGCATGATCGCCGATGGCACCGGCCCGCAGCCCGACAATTTCAGCCAGTTCCAGCCGCTGACCGACGACAAGGGGCAGATCACCGCGCTGCGCTTTGTTTTCCCGCCCTACCAGGTGGGTCCATACTCGGATGGAACGCAGACCGCCGATGTGCCGGCGGCGGTGCTGTTGCCGCACGTGGCCAAGGATTACGTGGAGCTGTTCGCACGCGGTTGAGCGCAGACGAGGAGGGGGCGTGGATACAGGGTTGCAGGAGCGGGTCAGCGGCCTGCTCCACGAAGCCGGGGTCCGCATTGGCGGCTCCCGGCCACAGGACATCCAGGTACATGATCCGAGGTTCTTCGCACGGGTCATGGCGCACGGTTCGCTCGGCCTGGGCGAGAGCTACATGGATGGCTGGTGGGACGCCAACGTCCTGGACGAATTCCTGGTCCACCTCATGCAGGCGCATCTGGACGAACGGGTGCACGGCTGGCGGGAAGTGGCCGACGCGCTGAAGGCGCGCCTGTTCAACCTGCAGGCCGGGCAGGGAAGCTACGAAGTCGGCCGTCGCCACTACGATCTGGGCAACGATCTGTACCAGGCGATGCTGGGCCGGCGCCTGGTGTACAGCTGTGGCTACTGGCGGCAGGCCGATGACCTGGACGCCGCACAGGAAGCCAAGCTGGACCTGGTCTGCCGCAAGCTGGGATTGCGCCCGGGCCAGCGGGTGCTGGATATCGGCTGTGGCTGGGGCGAGGCCCTGAAGTTCGCTGCCGAACGCTATGGAGTCAGCGGGGTCGGTGTAACGATCTCGCAGGAGCAGGCGGAATTCGCGCGCGAGCTGTGCGCCGGTCTGCCGATCGAGATCCGCCTGCAGGACTACCGCGCGCTGGACGAACCCTTCGATGCGATCTTCTCGATCGGCATGTTCGAGCACGTCGGTGACAAGAACTACCGCAGTTTCTTCGAGGTGGCGCGGCGCTGCCTGTCGCCACGTGGCCTGCTGCTGCTGCACAGCATCGGGACCAACGTGTCGCGGCATCGTACCGATCCGTGGATCGCGCGCTACATCTTTCCCAACTCGATGCTGCCCTCCGCGGCGCAGATCAGCAGGGCGTTCGAGGGGCGGTTCGTGTTGGAGGACTGGCACAATTTCGGCACCGACTACGACCTGACCCTGCAGGCGTGGCGGCGCAACGTGGAAGCGGCGTGGCCCCGGCTGGATGCGCGCTATGACGAGCATTTCCGGCGGATGTGGCGCTTCTATCTGGCCGGTTCGATGGCGACCTTCCGTTGCCGGCACGCGCAGTTGTGGCAGCTGGTGCTGTCGCCGGAAGGTGTGCCGGGAGGCTATGTGGCGCCGCGATGAAGCCAGAGCGGGGGCAGATCCCTTTCGCAGAAAAGGGCTCTGACCCCAACCACAACGAAAAAACCGCCCGGTTTCCCGGGCGGTTCTGTTTTCAGCACAGCGTACCGGCGATCAGTTGCCGGTGCCGGTCAGGCCACGCTTCTCCAGCAGCGGTTCGATCTGCGGCTCGTGGCCGGCGAAATCGCGGAACAGCTGCATCGCGTCGACGCTGCCGCCACGCGACAGCAGGGTGGCGCGGAAGTGGTCGCCGTTCTTGCGGCTCAGGCCACCGTTCTCGCGGAACCACTTCTGGGTGTTGGCGTCCAGCACTTCCGACCAGATGTAGGCGTAGTAGCCGGCCGAGTAGCCGCCCATGATGTGGCTGAAGTACGGGGTCTTGTAACGCGGCGGAACCGGTGCGTAGTAGATGCCGTCCTTCTCCAGCGCGGCGCGCTCGAAGGCCATCACGTCCTTGGCGGCCGGCACCTGGTCCGGGCCGATCTGGTGCCAGCGCTGGTCCAGCATGGCCGCACCCAGGTACTCGGTGGTGGCGAAGCCCTGGTTGAACTTGGCCGCGGCGATCACCTTGTCCAGCAGTGCCTGCGGCATCGCCGTGCCGTTCTGGTAGTGCTTGGCGTAGTTCTTCAGGATGGCGCTGTCATCGGCCCACATCTCGTTGACCTGCGAGGGGAACTCGACGAAGTCACGCGGCACCGAGGTGCCCGAGAAGTACGGGTACTTCACGTTCGAGAACATGCCGTGCAGGGCGTGGCCGAATTCGTGGAAGGTGGTCGTCACCTCATCCCAGGTCAGCAGGGTCGGCTGGCCGGCCGGCGGCTTGGGGATGTTGAGGTGGTTGGCCACCACCGGCTTGAAGCCGGTCAGCTTCGACTGCGAGACATACGAGTTCATCCATGCGCCGCCGCGCTTGGAGGCACGGGCGTACGGGTCGAACAGGAAAATCGCCAGCTGGCTGCCGTCGGCGTCGAACACGTCGTAGACGGTGACATCATCGTGATAGACCGGCAGGTCGGTGCGCTGCTTGAAGGTGAGGCCGAATTCCTGGTTGGCGGCGAAGAACACGCCGTTCTCCAGCACGTTCTTCAGTTCGAAGTACGGCTTCAGCTGCGACTCGTCGAAGTTGTACTTGGCCTGGCGCACCTTCTCGCTGTAGAAGGCCCAGTCCCACGGCTCCAGCGCGAACGTCGGCTTGCCCGCGGCCTTCTGCTCCTGGTCGATCATTGCCTGCAGGTCGGCCGCTTCGCGCTTGGCGTTGGCCACTGCGGCCGGGGCCAGCTTGCCCAGCATCGCGTTGACCGCCTCAGGGGTCTTGGCGGTCTGGTTGGTCAGGTTGTACGCGGCGAAGTTGGCAAAACCCATCAGCTTGGCCTTGTCGGCACGCAGCTGCATGATGCGCGAGACGATGGCGGTGTTGTCGAACTCGCCGCCGCGGCTGCCACGGCTGACCGATGCTTCGTAGATCTTCTGGCGCAGGGCGCGGTTGGCCAGGTTGGTCAGGGGCGGCTGGCCGGTGGTGTTGAGCAGGGTGATCACATACTTGCCATCCAGGCCACGGGCCTTGGCGGCTTCGGCGGCGGCGGCGATCTGCTCCCTGGACAGACCATCCAGTTCCTTCACGTCATCAACGGTGATCGCCGAAGCGTTCACTTCCGACTGCACGTTCTGGCTGAAGCGGGTACCGAGGTTGGCCAGCTCGGCGTTCATTTCCTTCAGCTTCGCCTTGTCCGCGTCAGACAGCTTGGCGCCGGCGCGCACGTAGTTGTCATAGTACTTCTCGACCAGGCGCACGCCTTCGGCGTCCAGACCCAGCTGCGTGCGGGTGTCATACAGCGCCTGGATGCGCGCGAACAGCTTGCTGTTCAGGGCGATCGCATCGCTGTGCGCGGCGAACCTGGCCGAGTAGTCGGCCTGCAGCTTCTTGCGGGTGTCGTTGGTGTCCGCGCCGACCAGGGCGAAGAACACGGTGGTCGCGCGGTCAAGGATGTCACCGCTCTTTTCCAGGGCGATGATGGTGTTGTCGAAGGTCGGCTTGGCCTTGTTGTTGGCGATGGCCTCGATTTCCTTCAGCTGCTGCGCCATGCCGGCGTCGAAGGCCGGAGCGAAGTCGCTGTCCTTGATCTTGTCGAACTGCGGATAGTGCAGTGCCAGCGGGCTTTCGGCGAAGAACGGGTTGGCCTGCTGTGCGGTGGTGCTGGCAGCCGGGGTGGCGGCGCCGGCGGAATAGGCGGGCAGGGCAAGGCCGAGGGTCATGGCCACGGCAAGGGCAAGGCGGGTGGTCAAGGCGGTACTCCGGTAAGGCAGACAAGTGCCCGAGGTTAACCCGGGGTAATGGGATCGGGCTTGTGTCGAAAGGCATGGGCGGGGATACCATCGGAACCCCCCATTGCGGAGATCTGCCATGACCACTGCGTTCGATTTCGGTTTCGCCGACCTGGACGGCCAGCCGCAGGCCCTGGAGCAGTACCGCGGCAAGGCGCTGCTGCTGGTCAACGTGGCCAGCAAGTGCGGTTTCACCCCGCAGTACGAGGGACTGGAGGCGCTGTGGCGCGAGTACGGCCCGAAGGGCCTGGTGGTGATCGGCTTCCCCTGCGACCAGTTCGGCCACCAGGAACCGGGCAATGCCGAGGAGATCCGCAGCTTCTGTGCGCTGACCTATGCAGTGGACTTCCCGCTGTCGGAGAAGATCCAGGTCAACGGCGACGGTGCACACCCGCTGTGGAAGTGGCTGAAGTCCGAGAAGACCGGCCTGCTGGGGCTGAGCGCGATCAAATGGAACTTCAGCAAGTTCCTGGTCGGACGCGACGGGCAGGTGCTGAAACGCTACGCGCCGACCGACAAGCCGGAAAGCCTTCGCGGGGACATCGAGAAAGCGTTGCAGTCCCGGCAGTAAGGGCTGCCGCTTCCCGCAGCAGCGCCGGACGCAGGCCCGGCGCTACGGGTCACTTCTCGACGAAGGCGCGCTCGAACACGTAGTGACCCGGCTGGCCGATGCGCGGGGAGACCTGGAAGCCACGGGCGTCGAGCACCGTGCGCAGGTCGGCCAGCATCTGCGGGCTGCCGCAGATCATCGCGCGGTCATTCTCCGGGCTCAGTTCCGGCAGGCCCAGGGTGCGCTGCATTTCCCCGCTTTCCATCAGCGAGGTCAGGCGCCCCTGGTTGGCGAACGGTTCGCGGGTGACGGCCGGGTAGTACAACAGCTTGTCGCCGATCATCTCGCCGAGGAACTCGTGCTCACGCAGGTCCTTCTCGAAATAGTCGCGGTACGCCAGGTCCTTCTCGTAGCGCACGCCGTGGCACAGGATCACCTTCTCGAAACGCTCGTAGGTCTCCGGGTCCTTGATGATCGACAGCCAGGGCGCCAGGCCGGTGCCCGTGCCCAGCAGGTACAGGTTCCTGCCGGGATGCAGATCGCTGATCAGCAGGGTGCCGGTGGGCTTCTTGCCTACCAGAACCTTGTCGCCGGGCTTGATGTGCTGCAGGCGCGAGGTCAGGGGGCCGTCCTGCACCTTGATGCTGAAGAACTCCAGCTGCTCTTCCCAGTTCGCGCTGGCGATGGAGTAGGCGCGCAGCAGCGGCCGGGCGTCGGTTTCCAGGCCGATCATCACGAACTGGCCGTTCTCGAAGCGGAAACCGCTGTCGCGGGTGAGGGTGAAGCTGAAGTAGGCATCGGTCCAGTGGCGGACCTCAAGCACCGTTTCGGCGCCGAAAGCGGAAGACATGGGCGTATCTGTTGGAAGTCGTCGGGGTAATTCTATCTCAAATGAGACAAGTTCTCATTAGGCGGAACGAGAGGCGTTCTCAGCGGTAGCCGGCGGCCTGCAGCTCGAACAGCTCGGCGTAGCGGCCGCCCTGGGCCATCAGCTGCTCGTGGGTGCCGCTGGCCTCGATCCGGCCATCGGCCAGCACCAGGATGCGGTCGGCCATGCGCACCGACGAGAAGCGATGGGAGATGAGTACGGCAGTGCGATTGTCCGCCAGTTCCCTGAACCGCTGGAATACCTCGAACTCGCTGCGCGCATCCAGCGCTGCGGTCGGCTCGTCCAGGATCATCACCTGCGCATTGCGCATCCACGCGCGGGCGATGGCGATCTTCTGCCACTGCCCGCCGGAGAGGTCCACGCCCTCCTTGAAGCGACGCCCGATCAGCTGGTCGTAGCCGCGTGGCAGCGACTCGATCACTTCCTGGGCCATGCCCCGGCGCGCGGCATCGGCAACCCGTCCCCGGTCCGCCATCGCCTCGACCTGGCCAACGCCGATGTTCTCCCCGGCGCTCAGGTTGTAGCGCACGAAGTCCTGGAAGATCACCCCGAGATTGGCGCGCAGGTCATCCAGGTCATAGTCGCGCAGGTCCCGGCCGTCGAGCAGGATGCGCCCCTCGTCGGGCTCGTACAGCCGTGCCAGCAGTTTGACCAGCGTGGTCTTGCCGGCACCGTTCTCGCCGACCAGTGCCAGCACTTCGCCGGCATGCAGCTGGAAATCGAGGTGGCGGACGGCCCATTGCTCGGCATCGGGATAGCGGAAGCCGACGTTCTCGAACACGAAGCCCTGGCGGATGGGCTGCGGCACGGCTGCGGCGCCCTCGCGCGAATGGATCTCCGGCTGGATCTGGAAAAACGAGAACAGATCGTCCAGGTACAGGGCCTGGCTGGCCACCTGCGAGAAGCCGATCAGCAGGCCCTCCAGCAGCTGGCGCAGGCGCAGGAAGCTGCCGGCGAGGAAGGTCAGGTCGCCGATCGAGAAATCGCCGCGCACCGTGCGCCAGGCGATGTAGGCGTAGGCGGTGTAATAACCCAGCGTGCCCAGCGCGGCCAGCAGGGTGCCCCACAAGGCACGGCGCCGGGCCAACGCCCGGTTGGCCTTGAACAGCGCCACCGACAGGCTCCTGTAACGCTCCACCAGGAAGCGGTGCAGGTTGTAGATCTTCACTTCCTTGGCCGTCTCCACGCTGGCGCCGAGTTGGCGCAGGTAGTCGAGCTGGCGGCGCTCGGGCGTCCATTGGAAATTCAGGCTGTAGCCGGCGGCGTTGAAGTGCGATTCGCCGATGAAGGCAGGCACCAGGGCCAGCGCCAGCAGCAGGATCAGCCACGGCGCGTAGACCAGCAGGCCCACCGCCAGGCTGACCACCGTGATGGCGTCCTGCACCTGGCCGAACAGCTGGCTCATCAGGTTCATCCGGCCCATCGTCTGGCGTCGTGCGCGGTCCAGCTTGTCCTGCAGGTCCGGATCCTCGAAGTCCTCCAGATCCAGCGTTGCGGCGTGCTCCATCAGCCGGATGCTGGTGGCGTTGGCGAACAGCTCCGACAGCAGGGCATCGGCGTAGGCCACCATCCGGCCCAGCAGGTCGGAGACGATGGCCAGGCCCAGCTCCAGGGCCAGCAACCCGAGCAGCGGATTGAGCAGGCCGCTGGCCAGGGCCTCGCCCAGCGGCGGAAAGCCGGCGTCGTGCCGGCTCAGCTGCAGCGCGCTGTCGATGATCAGCTTGCCCACATACAGCATGGCGACCGGCAGCAGGGCACGGATCAGGCGCAGCCCCAGGCTGACCAGGGTCAGTGCGGGGCTGGTCTTCCACACCAGCCGCAGGAACGGTGGCACGTTGCGCATCGCATTGAAGCGCTGGCGCAGGCTGGGTTTCTTTTCGGCTGAAGGCATGTCGCCATTGTGCGCGCCGGAGCCGTGGCGAAGGCATGAATGCGACGCCCGCAGGGAGCGCGCGTCAGCGCGCCACCGGTGCGGAGCCGCGCTGGGCGAGGCCCCGCACTCTTGTGGATCAGGGCAGCGGCGGCAGCAGGCCGGCGCCGAGGCGGTTCCAGGCGTTGATCACCGCGATGCCCATGCTCAGGTCGCTGATGCCCTTCTCATCGAAGTGCGGTGCCAGCGCATCGAACGCTGCCTGCGATGGCGCGGCCTCGGTGAGCCGGGTCAGGGCCTCGGCCCACCCCAGCGCAGCGCGCTCACGCGCATCGAAGAAGCGGCTTTCGTGCCAGGCGGGCAGGGTGTCCAGCTTGCGCGGCTCGATGCCACTCTTGCGCAGCGCCGTGCCGTGCATGTCCATGCAGTAGCCGCAGCCGTTGAGCTGCGACACGCGCAGGAACACCAGTTCCATCAGGGTCGGATTGATCGAACTGTCATGCACTGCCTGGCTGGTATCGAGCAGGCCCTTGAAAGCCTTGGCGGCCAAGCGGGTATAGGGAACGCGGGGTGAGGCGGGGTTGGACATCGTGGGCTCCACGGCGGCCCCGATGGCCGCCTTCCCTTACCAGGACGCCGCCGCGTCTGCGTGCGTGACAACCGCGGGCAGTTTTTCCGGATTGAGCACGCTGTACAGGCGCGCGATGCGGCCATCGATCACCTCGATGGTGGTGACCGAATGCAGGCGATCGCCGTCGAAGCCCAGGATCGCCGGCTCGCCGTTGACGTAGCCCAGCCGGGCCGGGTGCGTGCCGCCACGGCGGGCAATGGCCCAGAACAGGCGGCCGATGCGTTCGGCACCCCGCAGCGGGCGCACCGCTGCGGTGACCACGCCGCCTCCATCGGAGACCATCAGCGCGTTGGCATGCAGCAGGGCCTGGATCGCCTCGCTGTCGCCACGCTGCGACGCATCCATGAAGCGTGCCAGCAACTGCCGGTGCTGGCCGGCGTCGGCATTGAAGCGCGGCCGGCCGGCCTGCAGCCGCTGCCGGGCCCGGTGCACCAGTTGCCGGCAGTTGGCCTCGCTATGGCCGATCAGGTCGGCGATCTCGCGATAGTCGTGGTCGAACGCTTCCTTCAGCAGGAACGCGGCGCGTTCCTCCGGGCCGAGCTGTTCAAGCAGGGTCAGGAAGGCCACCGATACATCATCAGCCAGGGCATGCAACTGGGCCGGGCCGGGCGCCGGGTCCGGCTCCAGGGTGACCGCCATCGGTTCAGCCAGCCACGGGCCCACGTAATGCGCACGCTCGCGCTTGGCCGCACGCAGACGGTCCAGTCCCAGGCGTGTGGTGGTGGTGACCAGCCATGCCTCGGCATCGCGGACGCTGGCCGGGTCGGCGCCGGACCAGCGCAGCCAGGCGTCCTGGACGACGTCCTCGGCGTCGGCGCGGCTGCCCAGCAGGCGGTAGGCGAGGGCCATCAGGCGCGGACGGTGGGTCTGGAAGGCGGTTTCGGCGTTCATGCGGGCAAGGACGCCGCAGCGGGCAGGGGCGTGACAAGGGCTTGGGGTCAGATCCCTTTCCCCGGGAAAGGGTTCTGACCCCACAGACTCTACCCGCAGCCGGGGAGGGGGTAAAATGGGCGGATTACCCCCGCCAGCCTCGAGCAAGCGAGCAAGCCGTGACATCGATCAAGCAGGAAGACCTCATCCAGTCCATCGCCGACGCGCTGCAGTACATCTCGTACTACCACCCGGTCGACTACATCAAGAATCTCGCCGCTGCCTACGAGCGCGAGGAGTCGCCGGCCGCGAAGGAGGCGATGGCCCAGATCCTGATCAATTCGCGGATGTGCGCCGAAGGCCATCGTCCGATCTGCCAGGACACCGGCATCGTCACCGTGTTCCTGGAAATCGGCATGGATGTGCGCTGGGACGACGCCACCATGGGCGTGGAAGACATGGCCAATGAAGGCGTGCGCCGCGCCTATCTGCATCCGGACAACAAGCTGCGTGCTTCGGTGCTGGCGGATCCGGCCGGCAAGCGCATCAACACGAAGGACAACACCCCGGGCGTGGTCAACGTCAAGGTCGTGCCGGGCAACAAGGTGGATGTGATCGTGGCCGCAAAGGGTGGCGGCTCGGAAGCCAAGACCAAGTTCGCCATGCTCAATCCGTCCGACTCCATCGTCGACTGGGTGCTCAAGACCGTGCCGACCATGGGGGCCGGCTGGTGCCCGCCGGGCATGCTGGGCATCGGCATCGGCGGCACCGCGGAGAAGGCCATGCTGCTGGCCAAGGAAGCGCTGATGGAGCCGATCGACATCACCGAGCTGCAGGCCCGTGGAGCGTCCAACCGGATCGAAGAGCTGCGCCTGGAGCTGTACGAGAAGGTCAATGCGCTGGGCATCGGCGCGCAGGGCCTGGGTGGCCTGACCACGGTGCTGGACATCAAGATCAACGATTACCCGACCCACGCGGCCAACCTGCCGGTGGCGATGATCCCGAACTGCGCCGCGACCCGCCACGCGCACTTCACCCTGGATGGCAGCGGTCCGGTGATGCTGGATCCGCCGTCGCTGGAGGACTGGCCGAAGCTGACCTACGACGCCTCCAAGGGCACCCGGGTCGACCTGGATACGATCACGCCGGAGGATGTGGCCAGCTGGAAGCCGGGCCAGACCCTGCTGCTCAACGGCAAGCTGCTGACCGGCCGCGACGCCGCGCACAAGCGCATGGTCGACATGCTCAACAAGGGCGAGGAACTGCCGGTCGATCTGAAGGGACGCTTCATCTACTACGTCGGCCCGGTCGATCCGGTGCGCGACGAAGTGGTCGGTCCGGCCGGCCCGACCACGGCAACGCGCATGGACAAGTTCACCCGCCAGGTGCTGGAACAGACCGGTCTGCTGGGCATGGTCGGCAAGGCCGAGCGCGGCCCGGCTGCGATCGAGGCGATCCGTGACAACAAGTCGGCGTACCTGATGGCGGTCGGTGGCTCGGCCTACCTGGTGTCCAAGGCGATCAAGGCGGCCAAGGTGGTCGGGTTCGCCGATCTCGGCATGGAAGCGATCTACGAGTTCACCGTGCAGGACATGCCGGTGACGGTGGCGGTCGACTCCACCGGTGAATCGGTGCACAAGACCGGCCCGCGCGAATGGCAGGCCCGCATCGGCAAGATTCCGGTGGTGGTGGAGTAAGCGCGGCACACGCTTGGTGGCAAACGGCGCCTGTTGGCGCCGTTTGTCGTTTAACGAGCCGGCACGGAACATCTGCTAGTTTCCATGCGACTCGAACCGGGAACGTTCATGCCGCTGTTACGGAACTTCGCGCTTGCCGGGCTGTTCGCACTGGTCGGCTGCAGCAGCACCTCCTCCTCGTATGAAGGAGCGGATTTCAGCGCATCGGCGCAATGCCGCATGCAGTGCCAGGCCAGCCATCGCAGCTGCATGGCGCAGGCGGACAGCCTGGGCAGTCGGCAGAGCAGCTGCGAACAGCAGATGGCTCCGGCTGCCGACAAGCGCTGCAAGGACATCGCCAATGCCGATCTGCGCCGCTCGTGCGAACTGAAGGCGCATGACTGCACGCTGCGGCAGCCGATGATGAGCTGCGGCGAACGTCGCGACACCTGCATGAGCAGCTGCGGTTGAGCAGTGGCCGCCGGGCGGGCGCATAATCGCTGGCTCTACCCGCAACGGATCCCGCGCATGAGCACCACCCTGTATGGTTCGTCGAGTACCGCTTCGCTGGTCGTGCACTGGCTGCTGATCGAACTGGGCATCGAGCACGAACTGGTGCTGCTGGATTTCGACAGGCGCGAGCACAAGGCGGCGGACTACCTGGCGTTGAATCCGGCCGGGAGGGTGCCGACCCTGAGGATCGATGGCCTGCTGTTGACCGAGGCAGCGGCCATCGCGCTGTACCTGGCCGACCGCCATCCCGAAGCGGGGTTGCTGCCGGCCGTGGGCACGCCCGCGCGGGGCGAGGCCTATCGCTGGATGTTCTGGTGCGCCAACACCCTGCAGCCTGCCTATCGTGCATGGTTCTATCCGCACGAAGCGGCGGGCGAGGCCTGCGTGGAGGCAACGCGTGCGATGGCCCGGCAGCAGCTGGAGGCGGCCTGGCAGCATGTGGCGGCGCACCTGCAGGCGCACGGGCCTTACCTGCTGGGCGACGCGCCCAGCGTGGTCGATTTCATGCTGGTGATGCTGATGCGCTGGTCGCGCAACATGCCCCGGCCCACTGACACCTGGCCGGTGCTGAAGGCGCACGCAACCGCGCTGAAGGCGCGCCCCGCCTTCGCGGAAGTCTATCGACGCGAAGGCATCAGCGACTGGCGGTGATCGCCGGCGTTGAGCCGAGCGCGTGCCGCCGGGCATGGCCCGGCGCTGCCGGGTGGTGCGTCCGGGCTACAGGATCTCCAGCACCGTTTCCGGCGGGCGGCACAGGCGCGTGCCCTTGGCCGTGCGCACCACGGGCCGGTTGATCAGGCGCGGGTGCGTCGCCATCGCCGCCAGCAGGGTCGCCTCATCGGCCCCGGCCAGCGCCAGACCGGCAAACTCCGGTTCCTTGCTGCGCACCAGGTCGGCGGCGGCCAGCCCGGATTCGGCAAGCAGCTGGCGCAGGGTCGCCACGTCGGGCGGTGCCTGCAGGTACTCGATCACCTCCGGCTCGATGCCGGCGTCGCGGATGAGCTTCAGTGCGCCGCGCGAATTGCTGCACGCCGGGTTGTGCCAGATCGTCACGCCCATCAGAACCATTCCAGCAGCGACACGCCCACGCCCACGTAGGTGGCCTTGTGGTTGTAGTCGATCAGGCTTTCGCCGTATCCGTCGAAGACCTGGATGTGGCCGCGCAGCAGGTTGCTGATCGGGAAACCGTAGTCGAGCTGCAGGGCGCCATGCGAACGGTCGCCGGTACGCAGCGAATGGCGCGCCATCAGGGACACTTCGTGGCCATTGCGGTTCCAGATCAGGGTCGCGTCGCCGCGGCCCATGTAATCCTCGATGTCCGGGTTGTTGTCATCGCTGCGCGTTTCGGGAATGCGGTACCAGGGCCGCAGCACCAGCGCCCAGTTCTCGCGGTCCAGCCCGACGTTGAGCATCACCCGGTTCCAGCTGCGCGAAAGGGGATCGGCGCGGCCGTTGGACTGATGGTTGAGGCTGATGCCGGTCATGCGTCCGCGCCAGCCACCAATGGAGTAGCCGTTGCGGAACACCATCATCACTTCCGGCTCGTAATTGGTCTCGCGGAACGGGCGCGAATTCTCGGCGTTGTAGGCCTGCCAGCGCGAGCTCTGGGTATAGCCGGCCCAGATGTCGCCGTTGTCGCCGAACAGGTTCTCGGCGATCTTGGTCTTGAAGCTGATCTGGAACTTCAGCTCGGCACTGTCCAGCGCCTGCGGCTCGGTCACGCTGTTGGCCGGATTCGGCGACTGCGGCATCTGGTTCTTGTCGCTGGTCCAGAACGCCGGCAGCAGGTACACCGGCTTGTAGGCCCGCAGCTGGAACGGTCCCAGCTTCGAGTCTTCCGCCAGTTCCCAGCGGCTGTCCAGCAGGGAACCGCGGCCTGCATTGGCCAGGGCGCTGTCGTCGGGGGCGGGGCGCAGCACATCGCCGACCCGCGCCCGCAGGTTCTCTTCGCCCTGGCTCAGGCGGGCGGCGCGACGCTGTTCGCGCAGCGCCTGCGCGGCCTGCTGCGCGGCGGCATCGGCCTCGGCGGTGGCCGGTGCGGTACGGCCGAACAGGCGGTCGTAGCACGACAGCCGGGCGGCGTCGGTTTCAATGGCAGCGCAACCGGCCGGCGTGGTGGTCGTGGCAGGCGCGATTTCCTGCGCGGCCAGCGGCGCGCTGGCCAGGGCAAGCGCCAACGGCGCCAGACGGGGGAGCAACGGCGGGAGGGTCATTGCAGCAGGCCCTTCGGGATGACTACGGGAAGACGCACAGTGTGGCGGCTGCCCGCAGCAACGGCCAGCCCCATGGAGTTATGCCCGGCGCAGGTGTGCGCGTGGCGTGAAGATCGTGCGTTACAGGAACCAGGCGAACGCGAACAGGCCCAGCATCGCGATGACCATCGCCAGTTTCAGCGCCAGGCCCAGCAGGATGCCCAGCCAGGTGGCGAGGCCAACCTTGGTCGAGCGGCCCAGCTCGCGCGTGTGCCAGTACTCGCCCAGCAGAGCGCCGACCAGCGGGCCGGCGAACAGGCCGATGGGCATGAAGAACAGACCGGCGATGCTGCCGATGAAGGTGCCCCACAGCGCCTTGCGGCTGGCCCCGACACGCTGGGCCCCGACCACCGTGGCCAGCACATCGGCCAGCAGTGAAAGCAGGGTCAGCACGCCCAGTACCAGCAGGGTCGGCCAGCCGACATGGGTGAAGCCGTCGGCCCACGCTGCCAGCAGCAGGCCGACGAACACCAGCGGGATGCCGGGAAGTGCCGGCAGGACGATGCCGGCAATACCAACGAGGACAAAAATGACCGCTAGCAGATACAAGATGAATGAGAGGCCCATGCTGTCCCGTATGGTTGTCTTTTTGGGGTTGACAGTGAAAGATTTTGCCAGTTGCTTTTTCGTTTTGGCCGGGTTAAGTTGCAGTCGCTGAGCTTGGCAAGGTCACCGTGGATCGTGGCCTGATGAAGCAAGATCTTCCCGATCCGCTGCATCGATGCACCTCGCTTCCCCCTTGCTTGTCAGCCGCCCACAAGGCGTTTCCAACAACAAGAGAGAGTCATCAGGGAGTTAGTGAGATGTCCGAACGCGAGAACGGTACTGTCAAGTGGTTCAACGATGCAAAGGGCTTCGGCTTCATCAGCCGTGAAAACGGCGAAGACGTGTTCGTGCACTTCCGCGCCATCCAGACCCAGGGCTTCAAGAGCCTGAAGGAAGGTCAGAAGGTCACCTTCACCGTCGTGCAGGGCCAGAAGGGCCTGCAGGCCGACGCCGTGCAGCCGATCTGACCGGTCTGCAGCCGTCACATGAAAAAGGCCCGCGCAAGCGGGCCTTTTTCTTTGTCCGGGGCCGGCAGCGGATCAGCGCAGGATCACCCGGCCGTTGACCACGCGAACGTAGGTGTTTTCGCGGATGCCGCCCAGATCACGCTGGTTGACGACGATGGTGCGTCCGTCATCCATGCGCACGCTGATGTCATACGTATCGCTGGTCACGTTCTTCTGGATCTGGTTGCCGGCCAGCGCGCCACCCACGGCACCCGCCGCTGCGGCGATGTTCTTGTTGCCGCGGCTGCCGCCGGTGTGGTCGGAGATCTCATGGCCGGCAACCGCACCCACGATGCCGCCGAGGATCGCGCCGGTCGCGCTGGGCGCAGTGCGGCCGGACTGCACGGTGTTGATGCGGGTGACGATGCCGCAGTCGGCGCAACGGCCCTGGTTGTAGCCGGAGTTGTTGCCGTAGCCGCCGTTGTTGTACCCATTGTTGTAGCCGCCGCCGCCGTAACCCGGCGAGGTGGCGCAGCCGGCCAGGGCGAGGGTGGCGATGGCACTGGCGGCGATGAGCTGGATCTTCATGGGGCGTCTCCTGGCCGTGAAGGCGGATGTGTTGGGTGGTACTGCGTCATGCAGCAGGGTGCGCGAATCGTCTCCTTTCCAACGTGAACAAGACGCCAATCAACGCCGCCATGACCGGCTGCGGGATGAACGCTGTTCAACGGAAATCCTGATGGCAGGCGCGGCAGTCCGCCTGCAGCGTCTGCACCACCTGGGCCAGCGCGGTGCAGTCTGCCGGTGGCGTCGCCAGGGCGGTATTGAGGCCGGCCCGGTACTGGCTGGCATGCTGCTGGAACTGCGCGCTGTCCTTCAGGCCGGGGAAGGCCAGGTCCAGGTCGTTGGAGAGCAGGCGCAGCGTCTGCAGGCGCGGCACGCTGTCGGCCAGGCTGCAGCGGTTCTGCTGTTGAGCCTGCTGCAGCAACTGGGATTGCCGCTGCATCACCTGCATCAGGCTGTCCGGGAAGGGGTCACGGCGGGCCTGCAGGGCGCGGCCGACCATCACCGTGGCGATCAGGCCGATCAGCAGACCCAGCGCGAGCACGAACAGGTAGCGATAGGCGGAAGACGGCGGGCGAGGGGGGCTGGCGTTCATGGCGGGCTCTCCGGGTGTGCAACGGTAGGTTCGACCCGGCGTGCTGTGGACGCCGGCCGCTGCACGTTAAAATAGACCGATGAACGAACAGGTCAAACAACGCTTCGCCGGCATCGAACGGCTGTATGGCGTGGGTGCGCTCGAGCGCCTGCAGGGCAGCCGCGTGGCGGTGGTCGGCATGGGCGGGGTCGGCTCGTGGGTGGTCGAGGCGCTGGCGCGCTCGGCGGTCGGCCATCTCACCCTGATCGATGCGGACGACATCTGCGTGTCCAACACCAACCGGCAGCTGCCGGCGATGGAGGGCAATTACGGGCGCAACAAGGCCGACGCCATGGCCGAGCGCTGCCGCGCGATCAACCCGGAACTCGATGTCGACGCGGTGCAGGCGTTCCTGACCACCGCCAACATGGCGGAACTGCTTGATCGTCGCTTCGATCTGGTGATCGATGCCTGCGACAGCTTCCGGGTCAAGGTGGAGACCATCGCCTGGTGCCGCCGCCGCAAGCTGCCACTGCTGACGGTGGGCGCCGCGGGTGGCCGCACCGATCCGACCCTGGTACGCATCCGCGATGTCTCGCGCACCGAGCACGACGCGATGCTGGCGCTGATCCGCAAGAAGCTGCGCAGCGAGTTCAACTTCCCCAAGAACGCCAAGCGTTACTTCGGCGTGCCGGCGGTGTACTCGCTGGAGAATGTGAAGTATCCGCAGGCCGATGGCAGTGTCTGCGGCCTCCGTCCCAACCTGGGGGCGGACGCTGCGCTCAAGCTTGATTGCGGCTCAGGGCTGGGGGCAGCCACCCATATCACCGGTGCCTTCGCCTTTGCCGCCGTCGGCAAGGCGCTGGAAATGCTGCTGGAGCCGAAGAGGGTCAAGTCCGAATCCGTTGAGGCTTGACCGGTAGCGCCGGGCCATGCCCGGCGAAACGGCGATCAGGCGGCCGGCAGCGCGAACAGCCGCCGCGCGTTGTCGGTCGTGGTCCTCGCTACCGTCTCCAGGTCGGTCTGCCGCAACGCCGCGACGTGGCGCGCGATGATCGAGAGGCGTGCCGGCTCATTGCGCTGCCCACGGATGGCCGCGTCGGGCTGATCGGGCGCGTCCGTTTCCAGCAGCAGCTGCTCCAGCGGCATCTCCCGGACCAGCCGTTGCAGGCGCTGTGCCCGTTCGTAGGTCAGGGGGCCGCCCAGACCCAGCAGGAAGCCCTGCCGATGCAGCTGTGCCGCCTGCTCCGGGCTGCCGGAGAAACTGTGCACCACGCCGCGCAGGCCACCGATGCGGCGGATCGCTGCGATCACCGCATCCACGGCCCGACGCGCATGCACGATCACCGGCAGGTCGAAGTCGCGCGCCAAGCGCAGCTGGCCGGTGAAATAGGTCTGCTGCGCCTCCGCATCCAGGCCTTCCACGAAATAATCCAGGCCGCATTCGCCGATCGCCCGCGGACGCTCACGCTCGATCCATTCCCGCAGCAGCGGAAGGTGCCCGGCGCGATGCTCGGCAAGAAACATCGGATGCAGCCCGTACGCGGGGTACAGGCCGGATGCCTGCTGGCAGACCTCGCGCAGCTTCGGCCAGCTGGCGGCGGTGACGGCCGGCACGACCTGGAACTGCACCCCGGCCGCGCGCGCGCGCTCGATCACGGCGGCACGGTCGGGGTCGAACTCGCCTGCATCGAGATGGCAATGGCTGTCGACCAGCACGCTCAGCGCTGCTCCAGCGGTGGCGGCGTGCGGGTGCCGCGGCTCTTCCAGTTGGCCAGCAGCAGTGTGCCCAGGCCCAGCACCAGCTCATCGACGAAGGGAAGCGGATCGGGAATGAACAGGGTCAGCGCGAACAGCCCGGCCGTGAGCTTGAACAGCGTGGGGTAGCGCAGCCGGCGCGCCCATTGCAGTACCGGCAGCAGCATCGGGTTGGCCATGGCGGGATCCTCCTGGTGAATATGCAAACGCTACCACGGGCCCAGCATTTCCCGATGCTGAATGGGTTACGGCGACGAGCAGGAAATGTGGAGATTCCGTTCAGGGAGGCCGTGCTGCAATCTGTGCCGAGAACGTTGCGGACGGTCCGCAAGGAGCAGGTCATGAAAAGCACAACTACAACTGTCCTGGTCGCAGCGGGCGCGCTGCTGGTGGGTGGTATCGCCACGGCCGCCTTCATGAAGAGCGGCAACCCTTCGCCGGATTCCATCAGCGCCGGCGCCCCCAACGGCGAATCGCGCCTGGCCGATGGCAGCGGCACCGACGATGGTGCGCGTGGCAACCAGCTCGATGCCACCGCGCCGCGCGGCCTGGAGTATGCCGATGTGCTGAAGGTCGACCCGATCACCGAAAAGCAGAAGGCGTACGCCACGGTCATCGGCACCGACGCGGTGCGCGAGACCTCCACCACCCAGACGCCGCACGAGGTCTGCCAGGATGTGGTCGTGCAGGAACGCCTGCCCGAGCGTGATGGCAACGTCGGTGGCACCGTCGCCGGCGCGGTGATCGGTGGCCTGCTGGGTAATCAGGTTGGCGGCGGCAATGGCAGGAAGGCGGCGACCGCAGCCGGTGCCGTGGCCGGCGGCCTGATCGGCAACCAGGTGGACAAGCGCCACGTCGGTGGCCGTGTGGTCAACCGCACCGAGCGCCAGTGCCACACCGAGACCGCCACCTCCGAGTCGAGCCGTGTCACCGGCTACAACGTCACCTATCGCAACGAGGACGGCACCACCGGCACCATGCGCATGGCCAGCAAGCCCGGCAACCGCATCGCCATGGGCACCAATGACGTGGTCAAGGGTTACAACGTGACCTACCGCTATGATGGTGCCGAGAAGACCGTGCGCATGGACAACAAGCCAGCCAGCGATCGCCTGCCGGTGGTCGATGGCCAGCTGGTCACGCAGACAGCGGCAGCCGGCGCCACGGCACCGACCCGCCAGTAATCCTGCCGCTGCAGCGGACAGGCGACAGGCCGGCTTCTGCCGGCCTGTCTGTTTTTGTGGCCGGGTGACATTTGCGATGATGGCGCTCCGTCATCGCCCTGGAGTCGGCATGAGCATCTTCGACCTGCGCCTGGAAACCGAGCGCCTGATCCTGCGCCCACCGCATCGCGAGGATTTCGAGCCCTATCTGGCGTTCTGCGCGGATGAAGAGGTGATGCGCACGCTGGGCGGAGTGCAGCCACCGTCGGTGGCATGGCGCGGATTCTGCAGCCTGGCTGGCGCGTGGCAGTTGTTCGGCTTTTCGATGTTCAGCGTGATCGAGAAATCCAGTGGTGAGTGGGTCGGTCGCATGGGGCCCTGGCAGCCACAGGACTGGCCGGGCACCGAGGTCGGCTGGAGCATCCGGCGTGCCAGCTGGGGCAAGGGCTACGCGCCGGAGGCGGCGACCGCTGCGATCGACTGGGCATTCAACGCACTCGGGTGGGAGGAGGTGATCCATACCATTGCCGAGGACAACGAGAATTCCCGTGTCGTGGCCCGCAAGCTGGGCAGTACGCTGCTGCGCATGGGCGAGCTGCCGCCGCCGTACCAGGGCAAACCGATGCAGATCTGGGGGCAGTCGCGCCAGCAGTGGCAGCAGCGCGTGCGCTGAGGGGCTCGACGGGCTGCATCCAGCGGCGGGCTGCGCGGTGGGCATGCTGCACCCGCGCTTGGCATCGGCGGGCGCGCTTGCCAGACTGCGCGCAACCGGTCGTCGGCCGGGTCTCCTGGAGCAGGCAATGGTGGAAGAACGCGTTCCGTTGACGGTGCATGGCATGTCCGTTTCAGGCAATTGCCACAAGGTGCGCATGCTGCTGGAACACCTCGGCAGCCGCTATCGCTGGGTGGAGGTGGACAGCGCCCATGGCCAGACCCACACGCCGGAGTTCCTGGCATTGAATCCCAATGCGAAGGTGCCGTTGATCGTGCGCGAGGACGGCCGCGTGTTGACCGAATCGAATGCAATCCTGTTCTGGCTGGCCGAAGGCACGCCCTACCTGCCCGGCGATGGCTGGGAGCGGGCGCAGGCGTTGAGCTGGATGTTCTTCGAGCAGTACACGCATGAACCCTGCGTGGCGGTGGCCCGTTTCATCCGTGGCTGGACGCCGGCCGACTCCGCGCGGCGCGCCGAACTGCCGCGCCTGCAGGAGCGCGCCAGCACCGCACTGGCGGTGATGGAACAGCACCTGCGGCAGTCGCCCTGGTTCACCGGCCGCAGTTATGGCATCGCCGATATCGCGCTGTTTGCCTACACCGACGTTGCCAGCGATGGTGGCATCCGCCTTGATCCGTTCCCGCAGGTGCAGGCCTGGCTGCAGCGGGTCCGGGCGCAGCCGCGGTTCGTGCCGATGCCGGCCGTGGGCGCGGAGGTGCTGGCGCGATTCAACGCGGTGGCCTGATTCCAAGGGGAGCGTCGGGCAGGCCGACTGCGGGGGACGCCGGGCGGGCCCGCGCCACGCTACGCAACAACGACACGGAGGGTGTTCGATGTTCGCTGTGGTTCCAGATCCCATTCCCGCGCGCATGCGCGGGCTCAACCGCGCCGAAGTGTGCGACGTCAATTTCCTGGAGGCGGTGCGCGGCTGGCGGGGCACGCCACGGCCACGGCCCGCGCCGCACGCGCCGATCCTGCCAGGCAGCACGCTCAGCGCGGCGGCCTTTGCCGACCTGTTCGATTCGCAGCTGGCCAGCCGCCAGCTGGACCTGATGGCACGCGTGCTGCGCGTGCAGAACAAGGTCTTCTACACCATCGGCTCGTCCGGACACGAGGGCAATGCGCTGTTGGCGCGGGCCTGCCGGCACACCGATCCTGCGTTCCTGCACTACCGCTCCGGCGCCTTCATGGCCGAGCGCGCGCGGCAGGTGCCGGGCATGGATCCAGTGCGCGACGCGGCACTGTCGTTCGCCGCCAGCGCCGACGATCCTGCCAGCGGAGGCCGGCACAAGGTGTGGGGCAGCCGGCCGCTGTGGGTGTTGCCACAGACCTCGACGATCGCCTCGCACCTGCCCAAGGCGCTGGGCACTGCGTTGGCCATCGAGAGCGGCAAGCGCCTGGGCCAGCCGTTGCCGATTCCGGCCGACAGCATCGTGGTCTGTTCCTTCGGCGACGCCTCGGCCAATCACGCCACCGCACAGACGGCGTTCAACACCGCCATGTGGTCGGCCTACCAGAAACTGCCGGCGCCCATCCTGTTCGTCTGCGAGGACAATGGCCTGGGCATTTCGGTGAAAACACCAGAAGGATGGATCGCCGAGCGCTTTGGCGGCCAGCCGGGACTGGACTACTTCTTCGCTGACGGGCTGGATCTGGCCAGCGGCCATGCGCAGGTGCAGGCCGCGGTCGAGCATTGCCGGACAACCCGCAGGCCGACCTTCCTGCACCTGCGTACCACGCGGCTGATGGGGCATGCCGGTACCGATTTCGAGGTGGAGTGGCGCGCGTTGCCGGAGCTGTGTGCGGCGGAGGCGCAGGATCCGCTGCTGCGCTCGGCGCAGATCGCGATGGAGTCGGGCTGGATGGATGCCGCGGACGTCGAGGCGGCCTATGAAGCGATGCGTGTGCGCTGCATGGCGGCCGCCGCCGACGCCGAGCGCCAGCCGAAGCTGCAGTCCCTTGAGCAGGTGATGGCACCGCTGGCGCCCTATACACCTGCAGCGGTGCACGCCGAGGCCCGGCGCGCGGTCGCGGACGAGGCGCGACTGTCGCGGTATGGCGGCGCCGACGCATTGCCGGAGCGACAACCGCCGCGTCATCTGGCCATCCAGATCAATCACGGACTGCAGGAACTGCTGTGCAAGTATCCGCAAAGCCTGTTGTTCGGCGAGGATGTGGCGCAGAAGGGAGGCGTGTACACCTTGACCCGCGACCTGCTGCGTCGTTTCGGCCCGCGTCGGGTGTTCAACACGCTGCTGGACGAGACCATGATCCTGGGCATGGCGCAGGGGCTGGCCAACATGGGCATGCTGCCGATCCCCGAGATCCAGTACCTGGCCTACCTGCACAATGCCATCGACCAGATACGTGGCGAGGCGTGTTCGCTGCAGTTCTTCTCCAATGACCAGTTCCGCAACCCGATGCTGGTGCGGGTGGCAGGGCTGGGCTACCAGAAGGGATTCGGTGGCCATTTCCACAACGACAATTCGATCACCGCCCTGCGCGACATTCCCGGCCTGGTGGTGGGCTGTCCCTCGCGTGGCGACGATGCCGTGATGATGCTGCGCACGTTGGCGGCGCTGACCCGGGTGGATGGCCGCGTGGCGGTGTTCCTGGAGCCGATCGCGCTGTACATGAGCAAGGACCTGCACGAGCCGGGTGACGGCCAGTGGCTGTTCGACTACCCGCAACAGGGCCAGGCGCTGCTGCCGGGGGAGGGCCGGGTGTATGCCCCCGAGGCGCAGGATCTGGTGATCTACACCTATGGCAATGGCGTGCCGATGGCGCTGCGTGCCGCGCGGGTGATCGACCAGCAGCTCGGGTGGCAGGTGAGGGTGGTCGATCTGCGCTGGCTGGTGCCGCTGGACGGCGGATTCATTGCCACCCAGGCGGCCACGGCGCGGCGCGTGCTGGTGCTGGACGAGGGGCGTCACAGCGGTGGCGTGGGCGAGGGGGTGGTCACGGCCCTGGTCGAGGCCGGCTTCGGTCACCTGCCGCTGCGTCGGGTCTGCGGCGCCGATACCTATACGCCGCTGGCGGGGGCAGCAATGTTCGGCCTTCCAAGCGACAATGCGGTGATTGGCGCCGCCCTCGACCTGGCGCAGGAACCCTGATGCATGTGTGGATTGGCGGGAATGCTGTTGCCGGCACCGATGGTGCCGGCCGAGGAACTGCAGGCACAGGCCCTGGCCATGGGCCAGGCGCTGCACCATCGCGGGCCGGATGATGGTGGCACCTGGGTCGATGCCGCTGCCGGGATCGCACTGGCGCACCGCCGGCTGAGCATCCTCGATCTGTCCCCGCTGGGCCACCAGCCGATGGCATCGTCCGACGGCCGCTATGTGATGGCCTACAACGGCGAGGTCTACAACTTCGCGGCCCTGCGCGCCGAACTGGAGCCGCTGGGCCATGCGTTCCGTGGCCACTCCGATACCGAGGTGCTGCTGGCTGCGATCCTGCAGTGGGGCCTGGAAGACACCCTGCAGCGCTGCAACGGCATGTTCGCCATCGCTCTGTGGGACCGCAGCGAGCAGTGCCTCTGGCTGGCCCGCGACCGGGTCGGCAAGAAGCCGCTGTACTACGGCTGGGCCGGTGACGCGCTGGTGTTCGGTTCCGAGCTGAAGGCACTGTGGCAGCATCCAGCGTTCGACAACGATATCGATCGGGATGCGTTGACGCTGCTGTTGCGGCTGGATTACATCCCGGCGCCGCACAGCATCCATCAGCGCTGCTACAAGCTGATGCCCGGCCGGGTGCTGCGGGTGGATGCGCCGATGGTTGCCGCCGGAGCCGGCGCGCACCGGCCGGAGCAGGCGCAGCGTCCGTACTGGGACGCGCGTGCGCGCATGCAGGCCGCACTGGCCGCACCCTTCCAGGGCCGCATCGAGGAGGCCGAGGAGCAGCTTGATGCCCTGCTGCGCGACGCCGTGGCGTTGCGCATGGTCGCGGACGTGCCCGTCGGCGTGTTCCTGTCCGGGGGGACCGATTCGTCGCTGGTGGCGGCGCTGATGCAGGCGCAGAGCAGGCAGCCGGTGCACAGCTTCAGCATCGGTTTCCAGGATTCAAGCCACGATGAGGCACCGCTGGCCAGGGAACTGGCCGCGCATCTGGGCTGCGACCACACCGAACTCTACGTCAGCGGGGCCGACGCACTGGCGGTGGTGCCGCAGTTGCCGACGATGTTCGACGAGCCTTTTGCCGATGCCTCGCAGGTGCCGACCGCGCTGGTGGCCCGGCTGGCAAGGCAGGGGGTGACCGTGGCCTTGTCCGGCGATGGTGGCGATGAGCTGTTCTTCGGCTACACCCGCTACGTGCGCGCGCTGCGCAACTGGCAGATGCTGGGTCGCGTGCCGGGCCCGCTGCGGCGGTGGATGGGGGCCCGCGCGCAGCAGCAGGGCGAGGCGTCGCGCACGGGAGGCCTGGCGGCGCTGCTGGCCGAAACCGGCGCCCGCGGCATCGGCGATGTGTACCGCAACCGCATTTCGCGCTGGCGTGACCCGGCGGCGGTGGTGCCCGGTGCGCAGCCGGCTGGCAGCTTCTATGACCTGGCCGATCCGCTGCACGGTGCGGGCACGCCGGCAGACGCGATGATGCTGGCCGATTTCGTGACCTACCTTCCTGATGACCTGCTGTGCAAGGTCGACCGCACTTCGATGGCGGTCAGCCTGGAGGCGCGTGCGCCGTTGCTGGACTGGCGGGTGGCCGAGTTCGCCTGGTCGCTGCCGCTGGGCTTCAAGCGCAGTGAAACGACCAGCAAGGTCCTGCTCAAGCGCGTGCTGGGCCGATACGTCCCGCACGCGATGGTGCACCGGCCCAAGCGTGGTTTCGGTGCGCCTGTCAGCGACTGGCTGAAGGGCGACCTGCGGCCGTGGGCCGACGATCTGCTGCAGCCTTCGCGGCTGGAACGCGAAGGCGTGCTGTCGGCGGCCGCGGTGCAGCCGCTGTGGCAGCAGTTCCTTGGCGGCCAGCGCAAGTGGCACACGCATCTGTGGAACGTGCTGATGTTCCAGGCATGGCAGGCCCACTGGCGCCAGGTCCGGGCCAGCATCA
This sequence comes from Stenotrophomonas sp. Steno-C15, assembly GCF_056393265.1. Lineage (NCBI taxonomy): Bacteria > Pseudomonadati > Pseudomonadota > Gammaproteobacteria > Lysobacterales > Lysobacteraceae > Stenotrophomonas > Stenotrophomonas sp. Steno-C15. The sequence continues at coordinate 44,976 of NZ_JBWJPF010000010.1, read as the reverse complement.
GCGGCTGACCTTCACTGCCTGGAAAGGGGACGGTGAATAGGATGGGTTTCCCGCACCATGAGGAGTCCGTCCGATGTCCGTTCCCACCATCGCCGTGTTCGTCGGAAGCCTGCGCCGGGAGTCATGCAACCGCCGGCTGGCCCATGCACTTGAAAAGCTTGCCGGCGACCGGGCCCGGTTCCAGTACGTGCAGATCCGCGACCTTCCCCTGTATGACCAGGATTTCGACGCCGATTACCCGCCATCGTGTGTCCGCCTGAAGGAGCAGGTGCGTGCCGCCGACGCCGTGCTGTTCGTGACACCCGAATACAACCGTTCGGTGCCGGGCGTGCTGAAGAACGCCATCGACATCGGCTCGCGCCCCTATGGCGACAGTGCCTTCGCAGGCAAGCCCGCTGCGGTGATCGGTGCGTCCATCGGCCAGATCGGCACCGCGGTGGCCCAGCAGCACCTGCGCAACAGCCTGGCCTTCCTCGACATGCATGTGCTCGGCCAGCCGGAGGCGTTCATTCATTTCAAGGACGGCCTGATCGACGCCGACGGTACGATCCACAACGAGGCCACGCGGGAATTCCTGCAGGGGTATGTGGACCGGTTCCTGGCGCTGATCGCGGTGCACGTGAAGGGCGATTGAGACGTATGGGGTCAGAGCCCTCTGCGTTGCAGAGGGATCCGACCCCAGCCACATCCGGGGTCGGATCCCGGCGCGCAGCGGCGGGCTCTGACCCCACTTGCAGCTGAGCGGGCCAGAGCCCGTACGCTGCACGGAATCCGACCCTGGCCGGCTGATCTGCGATAATGACGCACTCGGGCGTCGCACGGGCGCCCGTCGCAGGCAGTGCGACGCCTCCGCGCCATTCTGGCCAGGCTCCGGCGGATATCCCCCGTTCTTCCACGGCTTATCCACAGGCTTGTCCATGGCCGCCAGGGTCGGCGCATGCCTACACTCGTCTGGCCCCTCTTTTGCAGGAAACACCGCCGCATGTCCGCCCGTCCCGGCTTCCGTTCCAACCGCAGAGACCGCGGTGATGGCTTCGAACGCGATGATTCGCGCATCGACCAGCTGCGGGTGCCACCGCATTCGGTGGAGGCCGAGCAGGCGGTGCTGGGTGGCCTGATGCTGGCACCCGAAGCGTTCGACCGGGTCAACGACCAGCTGACCGAGACCGACTTCTATCGCCGCGATCATCAGATGATCTACCGCGCGATCCGAGAGCTGTCCGAGCGTGACCGACCCTTCGATGCGGTGACGCTGGGCGAATGGTTCGAATCGCAGGGCAAGCTGGAGCTGGTAGGGGATGGCGCTTATCTGATCGAACTGGCCAGCACCACGCCGTCGGCGGCGAACATCGCGGCCTACGCCGAGATCGTACGTGACAAGGCGGTGCTGCGGCAGCTGATCCAGGTCGGTACCGACATCGTCAACGATGGTTTCCAGCCGGAAGGCCGCGACAGCAGCGAGCTGCTGGCGTCGGCGGAAAAGAGCGTGTTCGCCATTGCCGAGCAGGGCGCACGCGGGCGTACGGATTTCGTCGCCATGCCCGGCGCGCTGAAGGATGCCTTCGAGGAACTGCGCAACCGCTTCGAGAACGGCGGCAACATCACCGGCCTGCCAACCGGCTACAACGATTTCGACGCGATGACGGCCGGCCTGCAGCCGACCGACCTGATCATCCTGGCCGCGCGCCCGGCGATGGGCAAGACCACCTTCGCGCTGAACATCGCCGAGTATGCGGCGATCAAGTCGAAGAAGGGCGTGGCGGTGTTCTCGATGGAAATGTCCGCATCACAGCTGGCGATGCGACTGATCTCCTCCAATGGCCGGATCAACGCGCAGCGCCTGCGTACCGGCCAGCTGGAAGACGAGGACTGGAGCCGCGTCACCAGCGCGATCAAGATGCTGAAGGAAACCAAGATCTTCATCGACGACACGCCGGGCGTATCGCCGGAAGTGCTGCGCTCCAAGTGCCGCCGCCTCAAGCGCGAGCACGACCTGGGCCTGATCGTGATCGATTACCTGCAGCTGATGAGCGTGCCCGGCAACAGCGAGAACCGCGCGACAGAAATCTCGGAGATCTCGCGTTCGCTGAAGGGCCTGGCCAAGGAGCTGAACGTGCCGGTGATCGCACTTTCCCAGCTCAACCGCTCGCTGGAAACGCGTACCGACAAGCGCCCGGTGATGGCTGACCTGCGCGAATCGGGCGCCATCGAGCAGGACGCGGACATGATCGTGTTCATCTACCGCGACGACTACTACAACAAGGAAAACTCACCGGACAAGGGCCTGGCCGAAATCATCATCGGCAAGCACCGTGGCGGCCCGACCGGTTCGTGCAAACTGAAGTTCTTCGGCGAGTACACGCGTTTCGACAATCTGGCCCACGATTCGGTCGGTTCGTTCGAGTAGGGCTGCCGGCCGCGGGCAGGCGATCTCCTTCTGTTCTGCAAGAGCAGGGCGCGTGCCCGGCTCTTTGCGTTGGTGCGCGCGCAAGGCGCGTACCTTGCCGGGCGATGGTCACATGACGTGTAACTGACATGTAACTGGGCCTTCCTACCATGCCGCCGCTGTCCTCCCACTTCCGACGCCCGTCGCTGGCGTCCAGCGCGTCCAAGGAATCCGCCTCCCATGCCGTCCCACGCTCCGCTCCGCCGCAATCTGCTGGCTCTGCTGGTCTGTGCTTCGCTGCCGTCGCTGGCGGCCGCTGAAACCGCCCCCACCTCCGATGCACAGTCGGCGACCACCCTCGATTCAATCTCGGTGATCGGCCGCGGCGAAGCGCGCCAGGTGCAGCGTGTCACCGCCGAGGACATGAAGGTGCTGCCGCCGGGCGCGAATCCGCTCAAGCTGCTGGCCAGCAAGCCGGGCGTGCATTTCGAGTCGGGTGACGCCACCGGTGCCTACGAGTGGTCGACCAGCATCAGCCTGCGCGGCTTCAACCAGAACCGGCTCGGCTACACGCTGGACGGCATTCCGCTGGGCAACATGAGCTACGGCAACAGCAACGGCCTTCATGTCAGCCGCGCGGTCATCAGCGAGAACCTGGGCGGTGCGGAAGTCTCCACCGGCATCGGCGCGCTGGGGACGCCGTCCACCAGCAATCTGGGGGGCGTGTTCCAGTTCTATTCGATCGATCCTTCCACCGAGTACGGCGTGGTGCTGGCACAGGGCTTCGGCAGCGACAACGCGCGGCGCAGCTATGCCCGCCTGGAGACCGGCGAGCACCAGGGGTTTGCCGCGTACCTGTCCGGCGTGTACTCCGAAGGCGACAAGTGGAAGGGGAAGGGCTCGCAGGAGCTCAAGCAGTTCAACGGCAAGGCCGTTTACAACTTCGGCGTGGACAGCAGGATCACCGCGCTGTTCAACGCATCACGCCGGGTCGAGGCGGACTACCAGGATCTGTCGCTGGAGATGATCGACCGCCTCGGCTGGACCTGGGACAACTACGCGCCGGACTGGGACCGCGCGCTGGCCGCGGCACGCGGGCAGTTCAGTGGCGGCGTCAACAGCCCCTGGGATGCGTACTACTCCGGTCATGGCCTGCGCAACGACGATATCTCCAGCGTCGCCGGCGACTTCGGCCTCAACGAAGCGATGCGCCTGAAGGTCAATGTCTACAATCACAGCAACCGCGGGCAGGGCCACTGGTTCAGTCCGTCCAATCCTTCCAATCCGGGCACCGCGCGCGAGATCCCGATCTCGATCCGCACCACCGAGTACGCGATCGACCGTACAGGCGTGACCTCCGCGTTCACCTGGAACGTCGGCGGGCACGAGCTGGAAGCCGGCCTGTGGTACGAGGACAACGGCCACAGCGTGCAGCGCAACTTCTACTACATCGATGGCCCGATCACCGATGACTTCTTCCTGCGCAATCCGGACCAGCGCGTGTGGCGCCAGCTCTACACCACCATCACCCGCCAGTTCTATGTGCAGGACCGCTTCCGCCTGTTCGACGACCGCCTGACGGTGGACATCGGCGCGAAGTCGCCGCACACCCGCACCCGCGTCCGCACGCCGCTGGGCAGCTATGCCAACAACAGCAGCCTGACCTCCAGCAAGGGACTGCTGCCGCAGGCCGGCTTCAACTTCAAGCTCAACGAAGGCAATGAAATCTTCGGTTCGTTCGCCAGGAACATCGCCGCCTATGCGCTGGGCGTGGGCAGTCCGTTCAACGTGCCGCAGCAGGCCTTCGACGCCAGTGCGCGCAACCTCAAGCCGGAGCAGTCGCGCACGATCGAACTGGGCTGGCGCGGCTACGGGCAGGGGTATGAGGCGTCGGTCGCCGTGTACGACGTGAAGTTCGACAACCGCCTGCTTGCCATCGCCCAGTGCGTCGGCATCCTCGGCTGCCCTGCGTTGTTCTCCAACGTCGGCTCGGTGACCAGCCGCGGTGCCGAGGCGACCCTGCAGCTGAAGCCGGTGCAGGACGTGACCTGGTCCAACGCGCTGTCGTGGAACGACAGCACCTACGACGACGACTACGTCAACAACGGGGTGGTACCGACCCGCGGCAGGAAGACCGTGGATACGCCGGAATGGATGTTCGCCAGCACCCTGGCCTGGACGCCGGGCCCGTGGGACATGCGCCTGTCCGCCAACCATGTCGGCAAGCGTTACGTGACCTATACCAATGACCTGTCGGTTCCCAGCTACTGGCTGGTCAACGCCTCGGTGGCTTACGATTTCGGCTCCCTGGGGCCCGCGCAGAACCTGACAGTGGCAGTGAACCTGACCAACCTGGCGGACAAGCGTTACCTGTCTTCGATCAACACCAACGGCACCTATGCCGCAGATCCCACGCGCAGCCTGGCGACCATGCAGGTGGGTGCGCCGCGGCAGGTGATGGCGACGGCGACCGTGCGCTTCTGATGCAGCGGCCCATGGATCCGGAGCACCGTCGCCGCCTGCTGCGCATGGCGTGGCAGGGTACGGGGGCGGCGATCGCACTGGCGGCGATGCCGGGGCTGGCCACGGCAGGCCCACGGCCACGTCTGGGCCGCGATCCGTTCACCCTCGGCGTCGCCGCCGGCGATCCGGATCCGCAGGGGGCTGTGCTGTGGACACGGCTCGCCCCCGATCCGCTCAACGGCGGTGGCATGCCGTCGCGGGCGGTGCCGGTGCGCTGGTTCGTGGCTGAAGATCCCGGCATGCGCCGTCCGGTGCAGCGTGGCGTCGCCGCAGCGGTGCCCGAGCTGGCGCATTCGGTGCACGTGGAGATCAATGGCCTTCGTCCCGGCCGTGACTATTACTACCGTTTTGCCTGCGACGGTGATGAGGAAAGCACGGTCGGCCACTTCCGCACCGCGCCGCTGCCGGACGCGCAGCTGCAGCAGCTGCGCCTGGCCCTGTGCACCTGCCAGGCCTGGAACAGCGGCTACTACCCGGTACTGCGTGATATCGCGCGGAGCGATGTCGACCTGGTGCTGCATGCCGGCGACTATCTGTACGAGTACAGTCCACTGCAGAACGCACGCGGCCGCACACTGGATGCGGAGCGATTCAGCGGCGAGACCGTCAGCCTGCAGCGTTATCGCGACCAGTACGCGCTGTACAAGCTCGATCCGGACCTGCAGGCAGCGCACGCCGCGCACGCCTTTGCGGTGATCTGGGATGACCATGAGGTGCAGAACGACTATTCCGGCGTCCATCCTGAAAAGGACAGCGTGCCGGTGGAGGACTTCATCGTCCGGCGGGCCGCTGCCTATCGCGCCTTCTACGAGCACCTGCCCATGCGCAGTACTCCGGCCGGCAATGGTGGCCTGCGGGTGCACCGGCGCCTGCGCTACGGCGACCTCGCGCAGCTGAGCCTGCTCGACTGCCGCCAGTTCCGTCCGGCCAACCCCTGCGGCGTGGGCGAGTCACCGCGCTGCGAGGCGGCACTGGACCCGCGCATGAGCATGCTCGGGTCCGGCCAGGAGGCGTGGTTCGCGCAGTCGATGGCGGCCGCGCGGGGCACGCGCTGGAATGTGGTGGTGCAGCAGCTGCTGATGGCGCAGCTGCGGCTGGACGGCGGCACCCCGCGCGAGCGGTTCTGGAACGATGCCTGGGATGGGTATCCTGCCGCGCGCAACCGGTTCCTGCAGGCGCTGCAGGCGGGCGGGCAGGGCAATGCGATCGTGCTGGGAGGCGACTGGCATTCCACCTTCGTCAACGATCTGAAGCTGGACTTCGATGCGGCCGATGCTCCCGTGGTGGCTACCGAGTTCATCGCCCCCGCCATCAGCAGTGGCGGAGACGACACACCGTATGGCCCTTACTACGGACCGTCGATTCCCCTGAATCCGCACATCCGCTATTTCGACGGCGACCGCCGTGGCTGGTGGAGGCTGCAGCTCAACCGGCAGGCCGTGGATGCGGAACTGCGCTTGGCCGACAGCGTGCTGCGTACCGATGCCGCGGTGCGGACCGCCGCGCGTTTCCAGGTCGCCCACGGCCGCCCGGGGGCGGTGCAGGTATAGCGGCTGCGTTCCGGGTTTCATCGCGCCCTGCCGGGTTTCGTCGCAAACCGTTTGCTCCCTCCGGGGCAGGGCGGCACTGTGGTCGCAGGCGGCAAGGGGCCGCTGCAAGGAGACCGTGATGAAGACCCTGTTCGCGCTGGGCGTGTGGTGCCTGCTGTTCGTGCTGTGCTGGCCGTTGGCGATCCTTGCCCTGATCGCCTGGCCGTTCGTGTGGCTGCTGAGCCTGCCGTTCCGCCTGGTCGGCATCACGTTCTCGGCGCTGTTCGCGTTCCTGCGCGCGCTGTTCATGCTGCCGGCACGCCTGCTGGGTGGCGGCCGCGGTCCGGTGGCTGCGTGATGACGCCGGCCATCGCGGTACTCGCATTGGCGCTCGCGGCGCCGGCCCCTGCCACGCCCGCGACACCGCCATCAGCCTGGCTGGAACGCCAGCAGACCGCCGCTGCCGACGAAGCGGATGCTGCGGCGGCCAAGCTCGCCAAGCCTGACAGGCCCAAGGAACGCTGCAGGGTGGTGAAGGAATGGAAGGTGGGTGAAACCGTGGTGCAGCATCGCATCTGTGACGATGCACCGGAGCCGCCTGCTGGAAAGGTGTAGCGCCGGGCCCATGCTCGGCTCCACATCAGAAGGCCAAACAAAAAAACCCCGCCGAGGCGGGGTTTTCCTGTCATGCCACCGGGCCGATCAATTGGCCTTGTGGATGGCGCGCTTGCTGACCGCCATCGCCGCGTCGTGGACCACTTCCGACAGCGACGGGTGGGCGTGGCAGATACGGGCCAGATCATCGGCCGAACCGCTGAACTCCATGGTCAGCACGCCTTCGTGCACCAGCTCGGACACGTTGGCGCCGACCAGGTGCATGCCGAGGATGCGATCAGTCTCGGCATGCGCCAGGATCTTCACGAAACCTGCCGGCTCGATCATTGCCACGGCACGGCCGTTGGCGGCGAACGGGAAGCTGCCAGCCTTGTACGGGATGCCTTCGGCCTTCAGCTGTGCTTCGGTCTTGCCCACCCAGGCCAGTTCCGGCTCGGTGTAGATGACCCACGGAATCGTGTCGAAGTTGACGTGACCCGGCAGGCCGGCGATCAGTTCGGCCACGGCGATGCCTTCCTCGAAGCCCTTGTGCGCCAGCATCGGGCCGCGCACGCAGTCGCCCACCGCCCAGACGCCATCGACGCCGGTGTGGCAATGCGCATCGACTTCGATCTGGCCACGCTCGTTGACCTTCACGCCGGTGCCTTCGGCCAGCAGGCCCTTGGTAGCAGCGCGACGGCCGACGGCCACCAGCAGCTTGTCCACGGTCAGGGTCTTCTCGCCTTCGCTGTCGGTGTAGGTGACAACGACTTCCTTCTTCTTGCCCTTGCCGGTGATCTCGGTCTTGGAGACCTTGGCGCCCAGGCGGATGTCCAGGCCCTGCTTCTTGAATTCCTTGGCCGCGGTCTTGGCGACTTCGGCGTCGGCGACGGCCAGGAACTCCGGCAGCGCCTCGAGGATGGTGACTTCAGCGCCCAGGCGCTTCCACACGCTGCCCAGCTCCAGACCGATCACGCCGGCGCCGATCACCGCCAGGCGGTTCGGCACTTCGGTGAAGTCCAGGCCGCCGACGTTGTCGACGATGGTCTCGCCGTCGAACTTGGCGAACGGCAGTTCGATCGAATCCGAACCGGCGGCGATGATGACGTTGGTGCCCTTCAGCTCGACTTCCGAGCCGTCATGCTGCTTCACCTTGACCACGTTGCCCGGCTGCAGTTCGCCGAAGCCGTAGTAGGTGGCGACCTTGTTGGCCTTGAACAGCATGGCGATGCCGCCGGTGAACTGCTTGACGATCTTGTCCTTGCGGCCAACCATCGCCTCGACGTCCATCTTGGCGTCCTTGAAGCTGATGCCGTGGTCGCCAAAGATGTGGCTCATGTTCCAGAACTGGCGGGAGGAATCCAGCAGCGCCTTGGACGGGATGCAGCCCACGCGCAGGCAGGTGCCGCCCAGCGCCGGCTTGCCATCCTTGCCCAGCGCTGCGTCGATGCAGGCGGTCTTCAGGCCCAGCTGGGCCGCGCGGATGGCAGCGTGGTAACCGGCCGGGCCCGCACCGATGACGACGACGTCGAATTGTTCAGCCATTGAATTAGTCCTTGATGCTTTACCGGAACCCCCTTCCGCGCGGGCGCGGAAGGGGGCGGGAGGTCTTACAGGCCGAACAGCATGCGGCCCGGGTTTTCCAGCTGGTTCTTGATGTCCACCAGGAACTGCACCGAGTCCTTGCCGTCGATGATGCGGTGGTCGTAGGACAGCGCCAGGTACATCATCGGCGCGATCACGACCTGGCCGTTCTGGGCGATCGGACGCTCCTTGATGGCGTGCATGCCCAGGATGGCGCTCTGGGGCGGGTTGATGATCGGCGTGGACAGCAGCGAGCCGAAGGTGCCGCCGTTGGTCACGGTGAAGGTGCCGCCCTGCAGTTCTTCCAGGCTCAGCTTGCCGTCACGGGCCTTCTTGGCGTAGTCGGCGATGGTCTTCTCGATGTCGGCGAACGACATGCGCTCGACGTTGCGCAGCACCGGGGTCACCAGGCCCTTCTCGGTCGACACGGCGATGGAGATGTCCGAGTAGCCGTGGTAGATGATGTCGTCACCATCGATCGACGCGTTGACCAGCGGGAAGCGCTGCAGCGCGTTGGCGGCGGCCTTCACGAAGAAGCTCATGAAGCCCAGCTTGATGCCGTGGGCCTTGACGAACTCGTCCTGCAGTTCCTTGCGCGCGGCCGACACCTTGGACAGGTCGACTTCGTTGAAGGTGGTCAGCATGGCGGTGGAGTTCTTGGACTCCATCAGGCGTTCGGCGATGCGCTTGCGGATGCGGGTCATCGGCACGCGTTCTTCCGGACGTGCGCCACCGGCCTTGCCGGCGCCGCCGTTGCGGGCGAAGTTGACGATGTCTTCCTTGGTCACCGCGCCGCGACGGCCGGTGCCGTCCACGTCGGCCGGGTTCACGCCCTCGGTGATGGCGGTGAAGCGGGCACCCGGCGGCAGCGCATCGGCGGCCGACTTGGCTGCCGGGGCCGGAGCCGCGGCGGGAGCCGGAGCAGCGGCTGCGGCCGGAGCCGGGGCATCGGCCTTCTTCTCTTCAGCGGCCGGAGCCGGGGCAGCCGCCACGGCGCCTTCCTCGATGATCGCCACGACCTGGCTGGAGGTCACGGTGGCGCCCACGTCGAACTTGATCTCCTTCAGCACGCCATCGACCGGCGACGGCACTTCCAGGACGACCTTGTCGGTTTCCAGGTCAAGCAGGTTTTCGTCGCGCCTGACGGCGTCGCCCACCTTCTTGTGCCAGGTGGCGATGGTGCCGTCGGCGACGGATTCGGGCAGTACCGGGGCTTTGACTTCGGTGGCCATGCGGGAGCTTCCTGGTTTGTCTTCTAAATAAGGGGAGGAGAGTTATTCAGCGACCTGGTCGTTGAACGGGTTGACCAGTGCGTCGGCAATCAGCTGCTGCTGCTCGCGGACATGGTCAGCCATGTGACCGGCAGCCGGCGACGCCGAACGTGCGCGACCGGCGTAATGCAGGTTCTGGCCCTCGGCCAGGCAGAACTGCAGGTGGTGGCGGATCTGGTACCACGCGCCCTGGTTCTGCGGTTCTTCCTGCGTCCACACCACGTCGGTGGCCTTGCCATACTTCTTCAGTTCGGCAGCCAGCAGCGCACGCGGGAACGGATACAGCTGCTCCACGCGGATGATCGCCACGTCGTCCTGGCCACGCTTGGTCTGGTCTTCCAGCAGGTCGTAGTAGACCTTGCCCGAGCACAGCACCACGCGCTTGACCTTCTTGGCGTCCGCATTGGCATCGCCGATCAGGTGCTGGAACTCGCCGTTGGCCAGCTCGTCCAGGGTCGACACCGCCAGCTTGTGGCGCAGCAGCGACTTCGGCGACATCACCACCAGCGGCTTGCGGGTGGTCATGTGCAGCTGGCGACGCAGCATGTGGAAGGCCTGGGCCGGGGTCGACGGCACGACCACCAGCATGTTCTCCAGCGCGCACAGCTGCAGGAAGCGCTCCAGGCGCGCCGAGCTGTGTTCCGGGCCTTGCCCTTCATAGCCATGCGGCAGCAGCAGGGTCAGGCCGGAAATGCGGCCCCACTTGGCTTCACCGGCGGCGATGAACTGATCGATCACCACCTGGGCGCCGTTGGCGAAGTCGCCGAACTGGCCTTCCCAGATGCACAGCGTGTTTGGATCGGTGGTGGAGAAGCCGTACTCGTAGGCCATCACCGCTTCTTCGCTCAGCAGCGAATCGATGACGGTGGCCTTCTCCGGCGAATCCACCAGCTGCCGCAGCGGCATGTAGTAGTTGTCGGTCTTCTGGTCGTGCAGGATCGCATGGCGGTGCGTGAACGTACCGCGGCCGACGTCCTGGCCGACCAGGCGCAGTGCATGGCCTTCATCCAGCAGGGTGGCGTAGGCCAGGTTTTCGGCAAAGCCCCAGTCGCCCGGAATCTCGCCAGCGGCCATCTTGCGGCGATCGTCGTAGACCTTGGCCACGCGCGAGTGCAGCTGCACTTCGTCCGGGATGGTGTTGATCAGCTTGGCCAGCTCGACCAGCTTGTTCTTCTCGACCTTGGTCGAGACCGGGTCGGACAGCTTGCCTTCCAGCAGCTTCGGCCAATCAACGAACAGCGGGCTGCTCGGCGGAGTCTTCTCGACCTTGGCCAGTTCGGTGGTCACTTCGCCGGCGTCCAGCTTCTCACGGTAGGCATCGACCATCGCCTTGCCGGCGCCGGCGGCGATCACGCCCGCCTTTTCCAGCTGCTCGGCATACATCTCGCGGGTGGTCGGGTGCTTGCGGATCACCTGGTACATCAGCGGCTGGGTGATCGCCGGCTCGTCGGCCTCGTTGTGGCCCCAACGGCGGTAGCACATCAGGTCGATGACCACGTCCTTGGCGAACTTCTGGCGGAACTCGAACGCCAGCTGCGCGGCGAACACCACCGCTTCCGGGTCATCTCCGTTCACGTGCAGCACCGGCGCGGCAATCATCTTCGCCACGTCGGTGGCATAGCGCGTGGAGCGCGTATCCAGCGGATTGGAGGTGGTGAAGCCGACCTGGTTGTTGACCACGATGTGCACGGTGCCGCCGACGGCGAAGCCGCGGGCCTGCGACATCTGGAACAGTTCCATGACCACGCCCTGGCCGGAGAAGGCCGCGTCGCCGTGGATCAGGATCGGCATGACCTGCTTGCGGGCGGTGTCCTTGCGGCGCTCCTGGCGCGAACGCACGGAACCGGCCACGACCGGGTCGGCGATTTCAAGGTGCGACGGGTTGAACGCCAGCGCCAGGTGGACCGGGCCACCCTCGGTGGCCACGTCGGCGGAGAAGCCCATGTGGTACTTCACGTCGCCGGCCGAGGCGTGCTCGTCGTGCTCGAACTTGCCTTCGAACTCGTCGAACAGCTTGCGCGGGTTCTTGCCCAGGGTGTTGACCAGCACGTTCAGGCGGCCGCGGTGGGCCATGCCGATCACCACGTCCTTGACGCCGTCCTTGCCGGCGCTGCGGATGATGGTGTCCATCATCGGGATCAGCGCATCGCCGCCTTCCAGCGAGAAGCGCTTCTGGCCGACGTACTTGGTGTGCAGGTAGCGCTCCAGGCCTTCGGCCGCGGTCAGGCGCTCCAGGGTGCGGCGCTGGGTGTCAGCGTCCAGCTGGTAGTTGCCGCCGGCCAGTTCCAGCTTCTTGTAGATCCACTGGCGCTGCTCGACCTCGGCGATGTGCATGAACTCCGCACCGATCGAACCGGTGTAGGTCGCCTTAAGGCGCGCCAGCAGATCGCGCAGCTTCATGCGCGGCTGGCCGCCGACGCCACCGGTGCTGAACTCGCTGTTGAGGTCGGCATCGGACAGGCTGTGGAACGGCAGGCCCAGGTCCGGCGTATTGACCGGCGCAGCCAGGCCCAGCGGGTCCAGGCGGGCGTCCAGGTGGCCGCGCGAGCGGTAGGCGGTGATCAGACGACCGACATTGCGCTCACGCTCGTCGCCCGCACCTGCGCCGGTGCCGGCCTTCAGCGCATCCTTGGCCGCGTCCGCGATGTGGGAAATGACGGCCGAGTGCGGAATGTCACCTGCTTCGCGGCCCTTGAAGCCGTCGAAGTAGGTCTTCCATTTGGGATCGACACTGTCCGGGGAGACGAGGTACTGCTCGTACAGGTCCTCGACATAGGAGGCGTTGCCGCCGGCGAGTTGCGAAGATTGCGCAAACTGCTTCAGTAGATTGTCCACGATGGAGGGTGTTGATTCGCTTTGTGGGGTATGGCTTAAGAAGGACCCGGCAGGAAGATGAATAGCCCTGCGCAGGCGCGTTCAAACAGCCAAATTGTACCCCCATCCGGACACGAAGGGGCATCGCGGAGGCCATCGTGCGTCCCCCGGTGCCGCTTCCAGACAGGTTGAACCCGACCGTCGCGCTCAGAGGCCGAGCGCGCGGAGTTCGCTGCAATCGCGCGAACGGTCCCAGACGCGCTGCAATTGCTGCTCGAACTGCCGCGAACGTGCCGGCAGCGCGATGCCGGCCTCGCCGTCGAGGCGATGGCCGATCAGACGAAAGTAGAAGTCGCCCCTGTCATTGATCAGGCAGGCGGACGCCAGTGCCCGGTCGACCGGATCGGTCACCTCGCGGAACAGGATCACGCTGGGCAGCCGCTGTGCCATCGCCAGCAGCGGCGCGCCGGCACGGCCAATGGCTGCCGCGTCATGCACGATCACCCGCAGCTGCTTGTCGTGGCGGGCACTGGCGAAGCGGCGCAGGGCGGCCTGTACCGGGCCGGCATCGAGCAGGCCCGGGTCCAGCAGGTGGCTGTGCAGCCACACCTGGCGACGGGCACGGTGGAGGAGGGCGGTGGTGGCGGCCACGGCCTCGGCGTGGCTGTTGATCGCGCTGGCCGCGTCCAGCCGGCGGCGCATCTGCTGGTGCCCCAGGCCGGCCTCCTCGAAGACCTCGCCCTCAGGCAGGAAGCCCTGCCGCGCGTAGAAGTCGCGGGCGGGCAGCTGTGCGTGCAGATGCAGCTCGGCCAGGCCGAGGCCATGGCCGGACTCGACCAGGGCCTCGAGCAGGGCTTCACCGATGCCCTGGCTGCGGTGGCTCGCCAGCACTGCCATGCGGCCGACGCGACCATCAGGTGTGAGCCGACCAGTGCCGACCGGCGTGCCGTCGGCATCCAGCGCCAGTACATGGGCGCTGACCGGGTCCATCGCGTCGCGCTCCAGTTCGCTGGCAATGCCCTGTTCCTGCACGAACACCTGCTGGCGCACAGCGTGGATGGCGCCATGCGCATCGGCATGACCTACCTGATGGACGCGGATCGAGGGCATGACTCAGGCGCGACCGGCGTCGCTGTCGTCTTCTTCGTCGTCTTCGAAGTTGACGATGACCTCGATGCCATCGTCATGCACGGTCACCACGTGGACATCGTCGGACACGGCGTCGTCATCGATCACCTCCACCTGGTCGCGGCCTTCGACCACCTCACCGAGGACGCCTTCATCCTCGCCCTCGTCGTCGGCGCCATACAGCTCGCTGGGGTCGATCAGCTGGAACACGCCGCCGACCAGCAGCTGCTGGACCACCGCGCGGCCCTTGTCCGACAGTCCGCGATAGGCGGCCGCGTCGAGCTGCTCGGCACCGGCCAGGCGCTGCGCATCCTTCACCGGCAGCGCGAAGTCCTGGCCGCTGACGTACAGGCTGGCGCCCCGCTTGGCCCGCCGCCAGGCCAGGCGGGCCCAGGGGTGGCGTTGCAGCAGAAGGCCGGACTGCAGGGCGGCGACCACCTCTTCCTGTTCCGGCGCGGCCTGGTGGGCCATCACTTCGCCGGCGGCGCGGTAGGTGGTGATGAAGCGGCCGAACCAGTCGCCCAGCTTGTCCGGGTCGTTCATGCGGATGGCGTTGAGGGCGGTGATCACCCGTGCCATCGCCACCGTGTCGATCTCGTTCGGATCGGCCGGCAGCTTCAGGTCGGGGTCCTGGTAGCGGATGTTCTCGTCGGCATCGGCGATCAGGGTGTCCAGGTAGTCACTGATGAGTTCGGCCGAGGACGGCGCGCGCATGCCGAAGGAGAACGTCAGGCAGGGGTCTTCGGCGACGCCATGGTGCGGCACGTTCGGCGGCAGGTACAGCATGTCGCCCGGCGCCAGCACCCAGTCGTGGGTGGGCTTGAACACCTCCAGCAGCTTCAGTTCCACGTCCGGACGGAACCCCAGCGGCGGGCGCCGGCCCTTGATCGACTCGCTGGCGTCGATCTGCCAGCGACGATGGCCCTGGGCCTGCAGCAGGAACACGTCGTACTGGTCGACGTGGGCACCGACCGAGCCGCCGGTGGCCGCGAAGCTGATCATGACGTCGTCCATGCGCCAGCGCGGGAGGAAGCGGAAGTGCTCGATCAGCGCGCGCACGTCCGGGTCCCACTTGTCCACGTCCTGCACCAGCAGGGTCCAGTCGTGGTCGGGCAGGGCGGGGAATACGTCTTCCTGGAACGGGCCGGTACGTACGCGCCAGCCGTCCTGGCGCTTGTCGTGCTCGATCAGGCGTGCCAGCACGCCTTCTTCGCAGGCCAGCCCGGCCAGGTCTTCCGGCTGCACCGGAGACTGGAAATCAGCGAAGGCGTTGCGGATCAGCAGCGGACGCTTCTGCCAGAAATCGCGCAGGAACACGGCCGGGGACATGCCCAGCGGCTGGCCGGGACGGGCGGTGACTTCGATGAGCGGGGCGGAGGACTTGCGGGCGGCCATGGGGGAATCCTTGCAGCGGAAAGCGGGAGGGCGGCGCGGCGTGCCGCCAAAGCGTCCATTGTCCGACGTTCGTTGGGATTGCGCACGTGCGGTGGTTTGTCGCGGGGTGTCCGGCCAACGGCGGAGCCCCTCGTGGCGGGGTCTGGGTTGGCCGCTGAAAGCCAAAACCGTGCTTGGCCGGACGGGTGGGCTGCGCGGGGGACGCTGCAAGTACGTCCCTGTAAGCTTGGCCGCCGCATCCATGCGGCGGACACCCCCGCGCAGCCCACCCGCCCGGCCCCTGACAGTTTCCTGCGGGGTCCGCCACGGAATGGAAGAAGAAAATCAAGGGCAACAGCGGGTCGCGCGCTGCGCTTGCTCGGCTCTGCAGAATCCCAAAAACAAAGAGGGACGCGGCAAAGCCGCGTCCCTCCTTCAAATTCCGTCCCGACAACAAATGCTCTTCGATCCGTCACCGGGACGCTGTCAGAGGTGGGGCGGGTTGGGTTCGCGGGGGTGTCCGCGGCATGGATGCCGCGGCCAAGCCCCCAAGGATGGGTTCACGGCGTCCCCCGCGAACCCAATCCGCCCCGCCAAACACTGCAGAAACCCAGAGCCGCCTTTGACGTTGCCGTTGCCTGCCGCAGGCAGCGCCGCGGCCGCCGCCGCAGAGAAAACCCCTCAGACCTTCTTCGCCAGCGCCTCGGCCAGACCGGTATAGCTGCCCGGGGTCATCTCCAGCAGCCGCTGCTTCGCATCCGCCGGCAGCTCCAGCCCCTGTACGAACGCCCGCATCGACTCGGCGGTGATGCCCTGGCCGCGGGTCAGTGCCTTCAGCTGCTCGTACGGGTTCGGCAGGCCGTGGCGGCGCATCACCGTCTGCACCGCTTCGGCCAGCACTTCCCACGCCGCATCCAGGTCGGCATCCAGGCGCTGCGGATTCACCTCCAGCTTGCCCAGTCCCTTGGCCAGCGAGTCCAGCGCCACCTGGCTGTGGCCGAAGGCGGTACCCAGCGCCCGCAGCACGGTGGAGTCGGTCAGGTCGCGCTGCCAGCGGCTGATCGGCAGCTTCGCGCTGAAATGCTCGAACAGCGCGTTGGCGATGCCGAAGTTGCCTTCGGCATTTTCGAAATCGATCGGGTTGACCTTGTGCGGCATGGTCGACGAGCCGACTTCGCCTTCCTTCAGGCGCTGCTTGAAGTAGCCCAGCGAGATGTAGCCCCAGATGTCGCGGGCCAGGTCGATCAGGATGATGTTGGCGCGGCGGGCGGCATCGCCGATTTCGGCGACGTTGTCGTGCGGCTCGATCTGCGTGGTGTACGGGTTGAACACCAGGCCCAGCCCGCTCACGAAGCGTTCGGCGAAGGCCGGCCAGTCCACGTCCGGGTAGCTGGCGACGTGCGCGTTGTAGTTGCCGACCGCACCGTTGATCTTGCCGGTCAGCTCGACCGCGGCGATCTGGCGGCGCTGACGCTCCAGGCGCGCCACCACGTTCGCCAGCTCCTTGCCCAGGGTGGTCGGCGAAGCGGTCTGGCCGTGCGTACGCGACAGCATCGGCTGCGCGGCCTGGGCGTGGGCCAGGCCACGCAGGGTGGCGGCGATGCCGTCGAGCGTCGGCAGCAGCACCTCGCGGCGCGCCTGCTCGAGCATCAGGCCGTAGCTGAGGTTGTTGATGTCCTCACTGGTGCAGGCGAAATGCACGAACTCCAGTGCCGGCGCCAGCTCGGCGTCGTCCTTCAGCTGCTCCTTGATGAAGTACTCCACCGCCTTGACGTCATGGTTGGTGGTGCGCTCGATCTCCTTCACCCGGGCGGCATGGGCGGGGCTGAAACCGCTGGCCAGCGCGCGCAGACGGGCGGTGGCGGCTTCGGAGAACGCTGCAAGCTCGACGATGCCCGGCTCGGCGGCCAGCGCCAGCAGCCACTCCACCTCGACCGTGACGCGGGCCTTGATCAGGCCGTACTCGGAGAAGATCGGGCGCAGGGCATCGACCTTGCCGGCGTAGCGGCCATCGAGCGGGGACAGGGCGAGCAGGGCGGAATCGGACATGTCGGCAGGGCGGGAGCGAGCGGCGGGGCCGATATTCTACGACGCGTGGCCTTCGCATGCTTGGCAGCACCGGGCCACGCCGGGCGCAGGGAGGGTGCGCGCTGTCCTCGCCCGGCCGGGCCCGCCGCTCCCGATGGGCAACGGTGCCGCAGATGAAACGATCCGGCCCGCTTCCGTCATGCCATGCAACGGGCAAGAGAGTATCGTGATTACCGCCGCCAGCCCGGGAAGCGACACCCTGCCAGCCGCCGCTTCCCTTTCCCCAACTGAAGTAGTGCGGAGTCGATGCAATGAGCAAAGCTGCAAGCAAGGGTGCCTCCCGGGGCTTCCGGATCGAACACGACAGCATGGGCGAGCTGCAGGTGCCTGCCGACGCCCTGTGGGGCGCGCAGACCCAGCGCGCCGTGCAGAATTTCCCGGTGTCCGGCCAGCGCATGCCGCGCGGGTTCATCCGTGCGCTGGGTCTGGTCAAGGGCGCCGCTGCCGGCGTCAACGCCGAACTGGGCCACCTGCCCAGGAACGTGGCCAAGGCGATCCAGGCCGCCGCCGCGGAAGTGGCGGCGGGCGACTGGGACGCGCATTTCCCCATCGATGTCTACCAGACCGGTTCGGGTACGTCCTCGAACATGAATGCCAACGAGGTCATCGCGACCCTGGCCAACCGCGCCGGCAAGGCCACGGTCCATCCCAACGACCACGTCAACCAGGGGCAGAGCTCCAATGACGTGATCCCGACCGCGCTGCGCGTCTCGGCGGTGCTGGCGGCGCACGAACAGCTTCTGCCCGCGCTGGCGCATCTGCGCAGGACCATCGACAGGAAGGGCCGCAGCCTGCGCAAGGTGGTCAAGACCGGCCGTACCCACCTGATGGACGCCATGCCGCTGACCTTCGAGCAGGAGTTCGGTGCCTGGTCGGCACAGCTGGCATCGGCACAGGCGCGCATCGAGGACAGCCTCAAGCGCGTCCGCCGGCTGCCGCTGGGCGGCACCGCCATCGGTACCGGCATCAATGCCGATCCGCGTTTCGGCGCTCAGGTGGCCAAGGCCCTCAAGCAGCACTCGGGTTTCAAGTTCGACAGTGCCGACAACAAGTTTGAAGGCCTGGCCGCGCAGGACGATGCGGTGGAGCTGTCCGGCCAGCTCAATGCGCTGGCGGTGGCGCTGATCAAGATCGCCAACGATCTGCGCTGGATGAATGCCGGGCCGCTGGCGGGGCTGGGCGAGATCGAACTGCCGGCCCTGCAGCCGGGCAGCTCGATCATGCCGGGCAAGGTCAATCCGGTGATTCCGGAGGCGACGGTGATGGCCTGCGCGCAGGTGATCGGTCACCACACGGCGATCACGGTGGCCGGGCAGACCGGCAATTTCCAGCTCAATGTGACCCTGCCGCTGATCGCGGTGAACCTGCTCGAAGGCATCGGCCTGCTGGCCAACGTGTCGACGCTGCTGGCCGACAGCGCCATCGCAGGCCTGAAGGTGCGCGAGGATCGCGTGGCGGAGGCGCTGGCGCGCAACCCGATCCTGGTTACTGCGCTGAACCCGATCATCGGCTATGAGAAGGCCGCGGCAATCGCCAAGCGCGCCTACAAGGAACAGCGGCCGGTGCTGGAGGTGGCGCTGGAGGACAGCGGCCTGGGCGAAGCGGAACTGCGGCGCCTGCTGGATCCGACGGCGCTGACCGCTGGCGGTATCCATGCGGGAGGCGGTGGCGGCGGTTGATCTGCCGAGCAGGCTTGCCGGGCCAATGAGAAACGCCGCCCTCGGGCGGCGTTTGCGTTCAGCGACGGTCGGCGACGATGTTGCCGAAGGTCTCGGTGTAGTCCTTGAACTCGGGGATGCGCTGGATCAGGTCGCCTGGAATGACGTCCATGCCCTCCGGCGGCTGGATCTTCACCGGCTGCATGTTCGGATCGGCCGGGGCGGCCACCAGCGTGTTCTGGCGCAGTACCTGCAGCTTGCCGAACATCGTCTGCAGCATCTGTTTCTGCGCATCGTCCAGCGGAATCTGGATCTCGTCCATCTTCATCGTGCCGTCGGCCAGGATGATGATGTTCGGTGCCGGTGGACGGCGCACGGTCACCATGCCTTCGCTCACGGAGATCTTGGGCTTGCCACGCTCTGCGCGGTGGTTGCGGTAATCCTGGTCGCAGCCGGCCAGGCCCAGGCAGAACAGGGCAGCCAGCAGCAGAAACAGCTTCTTCATGACGATTCGATCGGGGGCATCCGGGGTGCCCATTGTAAGCCCGGTGGCGGCAGCGGGGACCCGCTGCCGGCCGGCTGCGCTGAAGTGTCTCAGTTGGAGAAGGTGACCGAGCTGTCCTTCCCGCAGTCGTCGACGTCGCTCTGGTCCATGCTGGCGTAGGGCTTGAAGGCCGGCAGTTCGCGGGCAAGCGCCTGCTGGCTGGCCAGCATCGCCGGCAGGCGGTCGCAGATGCGCTTGGCCTGCGCTTCGATCTTGGCGGCCTCGGCGTTGATCCGCTTCTCCACGCCTTCGCTGTCACCGCTGAAGATACCCTTGAGCGCTTCACCGGCAGCGCTGGCACCGAGCTTGGCACCGGCCAGGCCGACATTCATCCCGTCCGTCGCGATGGCGACCACGTGACCGCGGTACTCCAGCAGCTGGCGGCGCTGCGCGTCGTTGGTCGGCACATCCTTGCCGCCGATCAGCAGATGTCCATCCGGCGTGATCTCCGCGCGCGGCTGATTGTCGGCGGAGATCTTGATGTTGCCCTCAGTGATCTCCCTGCGGGCCTCATCCATGGCTTCCTGGACTTTTCTGCCAACGCCGCTGGAGGTTTCGGCGACGCTCTTGCCGACACTGGTGTCGGGCGCGGAAGACGTGCCACCGCAGGCGATCAGCGGCAGGCACAGCAGGGTGGCAGGCAGCAGGCGCATCAGGTTCATGGCATTCCCCTCGAATCGGTGGGTTGGGATTTACTTGTTGCGGGGCAGGGTGACCCTGCCGCTGACGTTGCGGTGTACGACGTCGCCGCTGCCGCTGTGATCGACGGTCAGGTTGCCGCGCACGCCATCGACGTCGACGTCGCCGGAGCCATGGCTGCGCACGTGCACATCGCCGCCGATGTCACCCAGGTCGATGCCCCCCGAGCCCACCACGCCGATCTGGACGCTGCCCTGCACGCGCTTGAAGTCGACGTCGCCCGATCCGACCGTGTCCAGGCGTGCGTTGCCACGCACGTCGCTGATCGTGAGGTCGCCGGAGCCGACCGTGCCGACGATCGCGTCGCCCCCGATGTTGCGCGCCTTGACGTCACCCGAGCCGAGCGACAGCAGGTTCAGTGCGCTGCCACCGTCGATCTCCAGGTCGCCGGAGCCGACGGAGGCATGGATGGTGCCGCGGGTGCCGCGCGCAACGGCGTCGCCGGAGCCGACATCCACACTCAGTGACTGCGCGTTGTCGATGCTGGCATCGCCGGAGCCGACCTTGAACTGCAGCGGCAGGTTGTCCGGCACGCTGCCGCGGATGTCCAGCCAGGCGTAGAAGTTGCCCAGGTTCAGGCCGGCACGGCTTGCGCGGCGCAGGCTGACCACCAGCTTGTCGCCTTCCCGGCGCTGGTCCAGCACCAGCTGGTCCAGCAGATCCTGGCTGGACGCGCAGGCACGGCCGTCGAGCTGACCGCCTCCACTGCGGGCGGTCACCTTCAGATCGAACTGGTTCACCTCGAACACCACCGCCTTGGCACCGGCCGCGTCCAGCTTCAACGTGCGTGCAGCGGTGAACTTGCAGTTGGGTGCATCGGCGGCCAGGGCCGACAGCGGCATCAGCAACAACGCGGTACAGGCGAGCAGGGAACGCATGGGTGGTAGCTCCGGTAAGGGGTCAGATTTCGCCGGCGCGGCGGCGCAGGCGGATGGCAAGGAAGATGAAAAGCGCGCCGAACGCAGCGCCGATCCACAGTCCCGGCATCGCCAGCGACTTCAGCTGCGCGACCGGGCCCATCAGCGCGGTGACCGATTCCAGGTCCGCACGCGAGTCCTGCAGGCCGGTGCGGTAGATCAGGTCCATGCCGGGCACGCCACTGAGCAGCAGGCGACCGACGACGTTCTGCCAGAACCAGCCGCTGGTGAGCCCGAACAGGGTCATGACCTTGGTGGTGGAGACGATGATCCCGGCGAAGAGCGGCAGCATCACCGCCCACAGGAACGGCTTGGACTTGGCCCAGGCCGAGCACAGCAGCAGCCAGCCGGCGGTCGGCAGCGCCCACAGGACGTAGACCGGAATCCAGGACAGGTGGCCGGCGGCCAGGGTCAGCGGGCTGGCCGGTCCCCAGATCAGGTTCATCGGGCTGCCACCGTGCAGCGCGGCCACCAGGCTGATGATGGCGAGGAAGCCGAACATGGTCAGGATGCCGGCGACCACTGCGATCAGCGGGGCGATCACCAGCGCGCTGATCGCCTTGGAAAGCACGGTCTGGGTATCGGACAGTGGCAGTGATTTCCAGAACAGGATGCTGCGGTCGCGGCGGTCGTCATACAGCGCGCCAAGGCAGTAGAAGAACATCACGAACGCCAGCACCAGAAACGGCCAGGCCGAACTCAGCACCAGGGTCAGGTCGAGGCCGTTGCCCAGGTCGGCCATGTCCTTGGCACTGATGTTGCGGGTCAGCAGCGCCAGGTCCAGGCCGTTGATGTTCACGTCCTCGCCATCGATGTGCAGATTGCCGTCGCGCGCAGCCCGATGCAGGGCGAACAGGCCGAAGGCGATGCCCACACCGCTCATCAGCAGCGAGACCACGCCGGCAATCAGCGGCGCATAGAGGAACCCGCCACGGTTCTCCCAGTATTCACGCTTGAGCAGCCAGCGCAGCGTGCCGGCGGGACCGACGGGATGATTGACGGCGTTCATGCATAGGTCCCCTTCATGACAGCGACGAACAGATCAGCCAGGCCCGGGCTGCGGGTCTCGCCGAGGGAGGTGAGCTGGTCACGCGGCACGCCGTCATACAGCAGCACGGTCTTGCCGAAGGCCAGGGCGCGCTCGTCGATCGGCTTGAGCGCACGCGCGGTATCGAGCTGCTCGGCGTTGACCAGCAGCTCGGTGTAGCGTTGGCCGACATCGTCCATCTCTGCGTCGAGCACGATGCGGCCGTCGCGGATGAACATGACGTCGCTGAGGATGTGCTCGATCTCTTCGACCTGGTGGGTGGTGACGATGATCGTCTTCTGCTCGTCGAAGTAGTCCTCCAGCAGGCGCTGGTAGAACTCCTTGCGGTACAGGATGTCCAGGCCCAGGGTCGGCTCGTCGAGCACCAGCACGCGGGCGTCGATGGCCATCACCAGGGCCAGGTGCAGCTGCACGATCATGCCTTTGGACAGTTCGCGCACGCGCTGCTTCGGCTGCAGCTTGGTGTTGGCCAGGAAGCGCTCGCAGCGGGCGCGATCGAAGCGTGGATGGACGCCGGCGACGAAGTCGATGGCCTCGCGCACCTTCAGCCAGCGGGGCAGCACCGCGACGTCGGCGATGAAGCAGATGTCCTTCATCAGCTCATCCCGATGCAGGCGCGGGTCGCGGCCGAGCACGCTGAGGTCGCCTTCCACCGTGGTCAGGCCGAGGATGGCCTTCAACGCGGTGGTCTTGCCGGCACCGTTGGGTCCGATCAGGCCGATGATCCGGCCCGCCGGGATGGTGAAGCTGGCATTGTCGAGCGCGACCGTGCTCTTGTAGGCCTTGCGCAGGCCGCGGGCGGTGATGACCGCGTCGCTTGCAGCGGTACTGGTGAGGCTGGCATTCATCAGACTTTCCCCTGGGTCAGCAATTCGTCGAGGCTCAGCCCCAGGCGCTGGATGCGCTCCAGGACGGCCGGCCATTCTTCATTGAGGAAGCGCTCGCGCTCGCTGCTGCGCAGCTGCGTGGCCGCCTGCTCGGTCATGAACATGCCCAGGCCCCGGCGCTTCTCGACCAGGCCTTCGTCAGCCAGTTCCTGGTAGGCGCGCGAAACGGTGATGGGGTTGAGCTGGTAGTCGGCGGCCACCTGGCGCACCGAAGGCAGGGCATCGCCCGGCTTGAGGATTCCGTCGAGCATCATGGCGATCACGCGCTCCTTCAGCTGGCGGTAGATGGGAGCGCCGTCGCTCCACTGGATGTCGCTCATGGTCAGCTCCGTGGGGTCAGCGGCTGTGCGAACGAGAAATACGGCATGGACAGGGAGCTGTGCAGCCGACGCGGGGGGGAGGGTGAAGCTTCCGGCGTCCCGGCCGTGGGAGTGGGCGCGTCCTGCGGGGTATCGGACAGAGAGGGGGCGGTGGGCGCGCGTGGCGAGGCCAGCCACGCCATCACCAGCAGGGTCGAAACGGCGGTGATCGCGGGAGCGGTGACGTTGCGATGCATCCGGGTGTTCATGGCATACCCCCTGTCTCAGGTGACTGGTGTTGTATGCAACTATAACACCGGCACGCCGACGTGCAACCCCCGACATGACCCAACTGATGGCAGGGGGTGTCATGGCATAGACGCAATTCTGCAAGCCATTGATTTGAATGCGGAATGATGCTCGGTGGGCGCAGGCCGTCGCGTCGCTTCCATTCAGCTGCGTCCATGCTATGTCAAGCACCGGCCAGCTTCTGGCTCCGGCTGCGTTGCCGCCAATCCGCGCAAAGCGCCGGGGCGGTCGCGCGGCGGGGTGCCCCCGGGGCCGGTGCTATAGTTCGGCCGATTCCCGGCCGCTCCCGGCCGGGCCCTGTGAATGGCCACCGCGGACCGCTCCGATGCCCCTGCCGACCGTCTTCCCGCGCCGCCTGCGCGGTCTTTCCCTGCTGACCCTGCTGGCTGGGCTGGCCCTTCCCGGCCTCACCCTGGCCGCCGATCTGCTGGATGTGGACTACCGGCCCCTGGCCGGCAAGCAGCAGGTCAACCTGCAGCAGCGCTATCACGGCCAGGTGCTGCTGGTGGTCAATACCGCCAGCAAGTGCGGGTACACGCCGCAGTACGAAGGCCTGGAAGCGCTGCAGCAGCGCTATGCACGCCGCGGGTTCGCGGTCCTCGGCTTCCCGTCCAACGATTTCAAGGGCCAGGAACCCGGTGACGAAGCGCAGATCCAGGAATTCTGCACGCTGACCTATGGCGTGAAGTTCCCGATGTTCGAGAAGGTCCACGTGGTCGGCGCGCAGGCCACCCCGCTGTACCAGCGCCTGACCGCGGCAACCGGCGTGGCGCCGGGCTGGAACTTCCACAAATACCTGGTCGGCCGCGACGGCAGGGTCATCGCCCAGTTCGCCAGCAAGGTCACGCCGGATGATCCGCAGCTGATCGCGGCCATCGACAAGGCACTGGCCGCGCCCGCCGCCACGCGTTGATATCCGGCACGGATGCCTCGACATCGACGGCATGCGTGCGACAATGCTTCTTTTCGCGCCGACGTCGGCGCCCAGTCACTTCCAGGAATGCAGCGAATGAAGATGGGAATGCGCGGCGCAGCGGCGTCGGTTCTGATTCTGGCGATGGGCACTTCGGGTGTCGCTCTGTCGCAACAACCGGCGGCCCCCGCAGCCGCCAAGGAGACCGCAACCTTGAATTCCCCCAAGCAGAAGCTCGGTTACGCCATCGGCCTGGATGTCGCCAAGTCGTTCACCCCGATCGCCGATGAAATCGACGTCGCTGCCCTGCGCACGGCCGTGGAGCGTTCGTTCGAAGGCCTGCAGCCGCAGATCACCCAGGAGCAGGCCAAGGCCACCGATGCCGCCCTGCGCCAGGTCGTGATGGCCCGCAGCGGCCAGCAGGTGCCGGGCGTTGCGCCGGGCTCGCAGCCGCCGAAGGTCGATCGGGTGAAGGTCGCACAGATGATCGGTTCCTACTCGGTGGGTCCGTCGCTGGCACAGCTGAAGGACGACATTGACGTTGCGTCGCTGTTTGACGCAATCAGCACTGGTCTGAGCAAGGGCCAGCCGAAGATGACCGAGGCTGACGCCACGGCCACCATCCAGGCGTTCATGGGCACCAAGCAGGCCGAAATGCAGGCCAAGGCCGCCCAGGCTGCACAGACCAACCGTCAGGAAGGCAATGCATTCCTGGCCAAGAACAAGACCCAGCCGGGCGTGGTGACCACGGCCTCTGGGCTGCAGTACCAGGTGATCCGCCCGGGCAGCGGCGAGCGTCCGCTGCCGACCAGCAAGGTGCGCGTGAACTACGAAGGCAAGCTGCTCGACGGCACCGTCTTTGACAGCTCCGCCAGCCGTGGCCCGGCCGAGTTCGGCCTGGACCAGGTGATCAAGGGCTGGACTGAAGGCGTCGCGCTGATGCCGGTCGGCTCCAAGTACCGCTTCTGGATCCCGGGCGAGCTGGCCTACGGTGAGAACGGCACCCCGGGCGGCCCGATCGGTCCGAACGCCACGCTGACCTTCGACGTCGAACTGCTGGGCGTCCTGCCGTAAGCCACCACGGAGCCTGCACGGACATGCGCGTTGCGATTTTCGGTACCGGTTACGTCGGCCTGGTGACGGGCACCTGCCTGGCCGATGTCGGCCACCAGGTGATCTGCGTCGATATCGACCAGGGCAAGGTCGATGGCCTGAACCAGGGCATCATCCCGATCTATGAGCCGGGCCTGGAGCCGATGGTGAAGGCCAACCACGCTGCGGCGCGGCTGGCGTTCACCACTGATGCGGCCGCGGCGATCGCGCATGGCCAGGTGGTGTTCATCGCCGTGGGCACACCGCCGGACGAGGATGGCAGCGCCGACCTGCAGTACGTGCTGGCCGTGGCCCGCACCATCGGCCGGCACATGAGCGTGCCGACCGTGGTGGTCAACAAGTCGACGGTGCCGGTCGGCACCGCCGACAAGGTCCGTGCAGCGATCACCGACGAACTCGCGGCGCGCGGCGCCGACATCGCCTTCGATGTGGTCTCCAACCCGGAGTTCCTGAAGGAAGGCGACGCGGTCGCCGACTGCATGCGACCGGACCGCATCATCATCGGTGCCACCAGCGACGAGTCGGTGGCGGTGATGCGTCGCCTGTATGCACCGTTCAACCGCAACCACGACCGCGTGGTGGAGATGGACGTACGCTCGGCCGAGCTGACCAAGTACGCCGCCAACGCGATGCTGGCGACCAAGATTTCGTTCATGAACGAGATCGCCAACATCGCCGAGCGTGTCGGCGCCGACGTCGAGCAGGTCCGCCAGGGGATCGGCTCGGACCCGCGCATCGGCTGGCATTTCATCTATCCGGGCGCCGGTTACGGTGGCTCGTGTTTCCCCAAGGATGTGCAGGCGCTGGCCCGCACCGCCCAGCAGAGCGGCCTGGAGCCGAAGCTGCTGAACGCGGTGGAAGCGGTCAACGATGCGCAGAAGGGCCACCTGTTCGCCCTGGTCCAGCGCCACTACGACAAGGGCGAGGACGAGGGCGTGCGCGGCAGGACGTTCGCCGTGTGGGGGCTGGCCTTCAAGCCGAATACCGACGACATGCGCGAGGCCTCCAGCCGCCGCCTGCTGGCGCAGCTGTGGGAGGGTGGGGCGACCGTACGTGCGTTCGACCCCGAAGCCATGCACGAAGCCCAGCGCATCTTCGGTGAGCGCGATGATCTGGTGTTCTGTGACAGCGCCGATGACGCGCTGCAGGGCGCCGATGCGTTGATCGTGGTGACCGAATGGAAGCAGTTCCGCAGCCCTGATTTTTCGATGCTGCGCGAACGGCTGAAGGACGCGGTCGTGTTCGACGGCCGCAACCTGTACGACCCCGCCGAGGTCGAAGCGGCGGGCCTGGCGTACTACGGCATCGGCCGGGGGCGTTCACTGCATGTCTGAGCTGCCGACCGAACGCGAGCAGGCGCTGGAAGCGCGCCTGGTCGAGCTGGAGATGCGTGTGTCCTTCCAGGAACACGCGCTGGCCGAACTGAGCGACGCACTGGCCGATGCCCGGATGCAGGGCACCCGCAACGCCGATGTGCTGCGCGTGCTGCTGGAAGACCTGGGCAAGGTCCGCAACGCACTGAATTCCTCCGATCCGGCGAGCGAACCGCCGCCGCCGCACTACTGATCCATACCCTTATCTATGAGCGATACCCTCCGCGACCAGTTGCTGGGCCTGGGCTTCAAGCCCGCGCCCAAGCCCGAGCGCAAGAATGATGGCCCCCGCCGTGATGGCCGCCCGCAGGGCAAGGGCGGCAACGGCAATGGAAAGCCACAGGGCGCAGGCAAGGGCGAGCACACGCCCGGTGAGCGTCGCGGTCCCGGTGGTGCGCCGGGCAAGCCGGGGCAGCACCGTGGACAAGGCCCGCGCAGGCCGCGCAGTGCCGAGGAGATGGATCTGGCCAAGGCCTATGCCATCCGTGCCCAGAAGGAGAAGGAAGAGCGCATCGAAGCCGAGCGCCTGAAGCAGGAGGAAGCGCGTCAGCGCCGCGAGGCGAAGGCGAAGCTGGAAGAACTGCTGAAGGACAAGGGCCTGAATGACGAGGCGGCCGACATCGCGCGGCACTTCCCGTATGGCGGCAAGATCAAGCGGATCTATGTCACCGCGGCACAGCTGACCGCGCTCAATGCCGGCGAGCTGGGCGTGGTGCAGCTCAATGGCCGCTATCTGCTGGTCACCGCCGAGGTGCTGAACCAGGCCGAAGCCGTGTTCGCGGCCTCGGTGGCGCTGAAGGTCGATCCGGATGCTCCGGCCGAGGACGATCCCTACGCCGATCCGCAGTACCAGGTGCCGGATGACCTGGTCTGGTAAGCCTGCACCGCAGTGATCGGCAACGCCGGGCAATGCCCGGCGTTGCTGTTTCTGCGCGGTCTATTCGGGATCGTAGTCGAGGTTGGATGCAAGCCAGCGCTCGGCCTGGGCGCGATCCACGCCCTTGCGCCGCGCGTAGTCGCCCACCTGTTCGCGGCTGAGGCGGCCGACCACGAAGTACTGGCTCTGTGGATGGCTGAAGTAGTAGCCGGAGACGGCCGCGGTGGGCAGCATCGCGAAGCTCTCGGTAAGCGTCATGCCCGCGTTGGCTTCCGCCTGCAGCAGATCGAACAGGCGGCGCTTCTCGCTGTGCTCCGGGCACGCTGGATAGCCGGGGGCGGGCCGGATGCCGCGATACTTCTCGTCGATCAGCGCATCGTTGTCCAGCGCTTCGGTGCGGTCATAGCCCCAGAACTCGGTGCGCACCCGCTGGTGCAGGCGTTCGGCCAGTGCTTCGGCGAAGCGGTCGGCCAGGGCCTTGAGCAGGATCGCGTTGTAATCGTCGTGCTCGGCTTCAAAGCGCGCGACATGGGCATCGATGCCGATACCGGCGGTGACCGCGAACGCACCGATCCAGTCCTGTCGCCCGCTGTCGGCCGGTGCGATGAAATCGGCCAGGCAGAAGTCGGGGCGCTCGGCCGGCTTGTCGACCTGCTGGCGAAGGAAGTGCAGGGTGGTCTCGCCCTGTGGATGCTGCACGCGGACATCGTCACCGACACTGTTGGCCGGCCACAGGCCGAACACCGCCTTGGCGGTCAGCCACTTCTCCGCGACGATGCACGCCAGCATCGCCCGGGCGTCGCGGTACAGCTCGCTGGCCTGGGTGCCGACGATCTCGTCAGTGAGGATGGCCGGAAACTTGCCAGCCAGTTCCCAGGCCTGGAAGAACGGCGTCCAGTCGATGTAATCGACCAGTTCCGACAGGGGATAGTCTTCGAACACATGCAGGCCGGGCTGGTTCGGAACCGGGGGCACATAACTGTCCCAGCCGCCCTGGAATTTCTGGCCGCGCGCGTGCTCCAGCGAGACCAGCCGCTTGGCATCGCCACGGTTGCGGTGACGGGCGCGGATCTCGGCGTAGTCGGCTTCATTGGCAGCAACGAAGCCCGCGCGCAGGTCGCGCGAGATCAGCGACTGGGCCACGCCCACCGCGCGCGAGGCATCTTTCACCCACACCGTAGGGGCATGGTAGTGCGGGTCGATCTTCAACGCCGTGTGCGCGCGCGAGGTGGTGGCACCGCCGATCAGCAATGGCAGGTCGAATCCCTGGCGCTGCATCTCGCGGGCGACATGGCTCATTTCCTCCAGTGACGGCGTGATCAGCCCGGACAGGCCGATCAGGTCGGCCTTGTGCTCGCGGGCAGCATCGAGAATCTTCTGTGCCGGCACCATCACGCCCAGATCGACCACCTCGAAGTTGTTGCAGGCAAGGACCACGCCGACGATGTTCTTGCCGATGTCGTGCACATCGCCTTTCACGGTGGCCATGATGATGCGGCCGTTGCTCTTGGCGGTGTCACCGCTGCGGGCCTTCTCCGCCTCGATATAGGGCAGCAGGTAGGCCACCGCCTTTTTCATCACGCGGGCCGACTTCACCACCTGCGGCAGGAACATCTTGCCGGCACCGAACAGGTCGCCGACGACGTTCATGCCATCCATCAACGGCCCTTCGATCACGTCCAGTGGACGGCTGGAGGCCTGCCGTGCCAGCTCGGTGTCCTCTTCCACGAACGCATCCAGCCCGTGCACCAGGGCGTGGGCCAGGCGCTGCTCGACCGGCTTGGCGCGCCAGGCCATGTCTTCGCTTTTCACCTTGCCCTTGCTGCCCTTGTAGCGTTCGGCAATCTCCAGCAGGCGCTCGGTGGCGTCGGGGCGGCGGTTGAGGATCACGTCCTCCACGCGCTCGCGCAGGTCCGGCTCCAGTTCGTCATAGATCGGCATGGCACCGGCGTTGACGATGCCCATGTCCATGCCGGCGGCGATGGCGTGGTACAGGAAGACCGAATGGATCGCCTGGCGCACCGTTTCGTTGCCACGGAACGAGAACGACACGTTGGAAACGCCGCCGGAGACGTGGCAGTGCGGCAGGGTCTGCTTGATGATGCGCGTGGCTTCGATGAAGTCCACCGCGTAGTTGTCGTGCTCCTCGATGCCGGTGGCGACAGCGAAGATGTTCGGGTCGAAGATGATGTCCTGTGGCGGGAAGCCGATCTCATCGACCAGAATGCGGTAGGCGCGCGTACAGATCTCGACCTTGCGCGCACAGGTGTCGGCCTGGCCGCTTTCGTCGAACGCCATCACCACCGCTGCCGCGCCGTAACGCAGCACCTTGCGCGCGTGTTCGCGGAACAGGGCCTCGCCTTCCTTCAGCGAGATCGAATTGACCACGCTCTTGCCCTGCAGGCATTTCAGGCCGGCTTCGATCACGCTCCATTTGGACGAGTCGACCATCACCGGAATGCGGGCGATGTCGGGCTCGGACATGATCAGGTTGAGGTAGCGGGTCATCGCCGCCTCGGAGTCGATCAGGCCCTCGTCCATGTTGACGTCGAGGATCTGCGCGCCACTGGCCACTTGTTGCCGGGCCACGTCCACGGCCTCCTCGTAGCGGCCTTCCTTGATCAGCTTGCGGAACTGCGCGCTGCCGGTGACGTTGGTGCGCTCGCCGACGTTGACGAACAGCAGGTCCGGGGTGATGACCAGCGGTTCCAGGCCGGACAGGCGGGTGGGGCGGACAGGCGTCATGGCAGGCAGTGGCTCAGCAACGGCAGGGCGGGAAGTGCGGAACGGTGGCGGCGACGTTCATGCCGCCTGGTCCTGGCGGTCCGGCAGGACACGCGGTGGCAGGCCGGCCACCGCCTGGGCGATGGCACGGATGTGGTCGGGGGTGGACCCGCAGCAGCCGCCGACCAGGTTGAGCAGGCCATCGCGGGCGAAACCGCGCAGGGTCGCCGCCATTTCTTCGGGGGTCTCGTCATACTCGCCGAAGGCATTGGGCAGGCCGGCATTGGGATGCGCGCTGACATGGCAGTCGGCAACCTGCGACAGCGTTTCGACATGCGGGCGCATCGCATCGGCACCCAGCGCGCAGTTCAGGCCGATCGACAGGGGCCGCGCGTGTGCCAGCGAGGCGTGGAAGGCTTCGGCGGTCTGGCCGGACAGGGTGCGGCCGGAGGCATCGGTGATCGTGCCGGAGATCATCACCGGCAGGCGCGCACCGCGCGCATCGAAGGCTTCCTCCACCGCATACAGCGCCGCCTTGGCGTTGAGCGTGTCGAAGATGGTTTCGACCATGAGGGTGTCCGCGCCGCCGTCGATCAGGCCATCGATGGCTTCGCGGTAGGTGTCGCGCAGCTCATCGAAATTGGTGTTGCGGAAGCCCGGATCGTTGACGTCGGGACTGATCGATGCGGTGCGGCTGGTGGGGCCAAGCACGCCGATCACGAAGCGCGGCTTGCCGGGCGTGGTGGCTTCAACGGCATCGCAGCAGGCGCGGGCCACGGCGGCGCCGGCCTTGTTCAGTTCGTACACCAGATGCTCGAGGTGGTAGTCGGCCTGGCTGACCGAGGTGGCGTTGAAGGTATTGGTTTCCACCAGGTCCGCGCCGGCTTCCAGGTAGGCGGTGTGGATGTCGGCGATGACCTGCGGCCGGGTGAGCAGCAACAGGTCGTTGTTGCCCTTCAGATCGTGGCCCTGCGGCGCGGCGTGGTCGCAGCCCGGCCCGTGCAGGTGATCGTAGCCACCGGCGAAACGCTCACCGCGGTAGTCGCCTTCCTGCAGGCCATGGCGCTGGATCATCGTGCCCATCGCTCCGTCGATGATCAGGATCCGCTCGCGCAGCGCGCCCAGCAGGGCATTGGCACGTTCGGGGTGCAACCAGGGCAGGACGGGCATGATGATTCCGGACTCAGGGCTTGTTGGCGATCAGCGAGATCACTTCGAAGTGCGGCGGCCGCTTCTCGCGGGTGACCGTCTCCAGGCTGGAAACCTGCAGGCCGGCCTTGTCGACGAACTTCTTCAGTTCCTTGTCGCTGAAGCCCAGGTTGACGTGACCATAGGCTTCCACCGCTGCCTTGTGTTCGTGGCGCGCCAGGCTGCACAGCAGCAGGCGGCCGCCCGGGCGCAGCACGCGCGCGGCTTCGGTGACGGCCTGCGCCGGCTTGCTGGCGTAGGTCAGTGCGTGCATCAGCACCACCAGGTCGAAGCTGCGGTCCTTGAAGGGCAGGGCATGCATGTCACCCTCGCGCACTTCCACATTGGGCAGGCGGCGCAGGCGTTCACTGGCAGCGGCCACCACGCGCGCGCTGGTGTCGATGCAGATGTAGCGCTTGGCATGCGGTGCCACCAGTTCGGCCAGCACGCCGTCGCCGGACGCGATATCGAGCACGTCGCCGGTTTCCAGCAGGGGCAGGGCGGTACGCGCCAGCGCCTCCCAGGTGCGGCCCGGAGAATAGTGACGTTCCATGTCGCCGGCCACGCTGTCGGCCCAGTTCTGGTCCGCGGCGCGGCTGGCCAGCACGGCGGCGACCCGTTCAGCGTCCTGTCGCAGCAGTGGATCGTCGCTTCCGTTGCTCAAGGCATGCCACAATGCGCGCTGCGCCGGATCCAGCTGCGCTTCGTCGAAGCGGTAGTAGGCCGACACGCCGGCGCGGCGGTCGCGGACCAGGCCCGCTTCCTTCAGGCGCGCCAGGTGAGTGGACACGCGCGGCTGGGCCAGCCGGGTGATCGCCGAAAGCTCGGCCACGGTCAGCTCTTCCTGCTCCAGCAGCGCCAGCAGGCGCACCCGCGTCGCATCGGCGAACACCTTCAGGCGGGTTGACCAGTCTTCCAGATCCATGAATATCTACCTATCGCGATATAGAGATATATTCGCTGGATCGGCCGCCGTGGTCAAGTCGGTGGCGTATGGAAACTCCCCGGGCCCCGGTACAATCGGCACACCTGGGCGCGCGCTGCGCGGCCATAACCTCATGTACCCGGGAGGGTGTTGTGGATTTCAGCTTTACTGAAGAGCAGTTGATGCTGCAGGACGTGGCGCGGCGCATCGCGCAGGAGAAGATCGCCCCGAGCGCGGAGCATCATGACCGTACCGGCGAGTTCCCGCTGGAGAACATCCGCCTGCTGGGCGAGAACGGCCTGATGGGCATCGAGGTACCGACCGAATACGGCGGCGCCGGCATGGATCCGATCGCGTATGTGCTGGCGATGGTGGAGGTCGCCGCCGGCGACGCGGCCCATTCGACCATCATGTCGGTCAACAATTCGCTGTTCTGCAACGGCATCCTGACCCACGGCAGCGAGGAGCAGAAGCAGAAGTACGTGCGCGCCATCGCGGAGGGCGAGGCCATCGGTGCATTCGCCCTGACCGAGCCGCAGTCCGGTTCGGATGCGACCGCCATGCGTTGCCGCGCGGTCAAGCAGGCCGACGGCACCTACGTCATCAATGGCAAGAAGAGCTGGATCACCTCCGGCCCGGTGGCCCGGTACATCGTGTTGTTCGCGATGAGCGAGCCGGACAAGGGCGCGCGTGGCATCACGGCTTTCCTGGTCGACACCGAAAAGGCCGGCTTCGGCCGTGGCAAGACCGAGCCGAAGCTGGGCATCCGTGCCTCGGCGACCTGCGAGATCGAATTCAACGATTACGTCGCCCAGCCGGAAGACGTGCTGGGCCAGGAGGGCGAGGGCTTCAAGATCGCCATGGGCGTGCTCGATGCCGGGCGCATCGGCATCGCATCCCAGGCCATCGGCATCGCCCGTGCCGCTTATGAAGCGACGCTGGAGTATGTGAAGGAGCGCAAGGCGTTTGGCGCGCCGATCGGTACTTTCCAGATGACCCAGGCCAAGATCGCCGACATGAAGTGCAAGCTGGACGCAGCCCTGCTGCTGACGCTGCGCGCGGCATGGGTGAAGGGCCAGGGCAAGCGTTTCAGCAATGAAGCGGCCATCGCCAAGCTGACGGCGTCGGAAGCGGCGATGTGGATCACCCACCAGGCCGTGCAGATCCATGGTGGCATGGGCTACTCCAAGGAAATGCCGCTGGAGCGCTACTTCCGCGATGCCAAGATCACCGAGATCTACGAGGGCACCTCGGAGATCCAGCGCCTGGTGATCGCCCGCAACGAGACCGGGCTGCGCTGAGTCGAAACGGCTGCGCCGCTGCAACAGCGGCGCAGCCGGTAGATCCATGCCCTGCATGCACGGGCCTGTTGGTCGGGCGATGCCGATCTGTTCCAATGCAGGGCCTTTTTTACAGGTTCTGCAGAGATGATCTATCGAGGTTGGGGAATCCTGACACTGGTGACGCCGATCGCAGCGATCCTGCTGCTGGCTTACCTCTTCCCGCACGATGGCCCCCGGGGCAACATCCCGCTGCCCCAGGTGCTGCTGGGGGCAGGCATTGGTGCAACCGTGAACGTGCTGCTGGGCTTGTGGCTCAACCGTACTCCCCGGCAGAAAGGGGAAACTGCGCCCCACCACTTCTTCTTCGTACCCATGCAATGGGCCGCGCTGGTTCTGCTGGCGGTGTGCGTGGCGGTCGCGCTGCTGCGCTGATCTGCTCTGGCATCCCCCCGCGATAAACAAAAAAGGCCCCGGATCGCTCCGGGGCCTTTTCGTTGCAGCGCAGGGTGGATCAGCGATCCGGACGATGCGCTGCTTCGCCCTCACGCTGGCGGCTGAGGAATTCCTTCGACGGCTCGTCCAGCTTGTCGCCGAGCATGCGCCGCACGACCACGAAGAAGACCGGGATCATCAGCAGGCCGAGCAGGGTGGCGAACAGCATGCCGCCGATCACGCCGGTACCGATGGCGTGACGGGAGTTGGCGCCGGCGCCGCTGGAGATCGCCATCGGGATCACGCCCATGATGAACGCGAAGGACGTCATCAGGATCGGGCGGAAGCGCAGGCGTGCCGCCTCGATGGTGGCATCGCGCAGGTTCTTGCCCGCCGCACGCTGCTCCACCGCGAACTCTACGATCAGGATCGCGTTCTTCGCCGCCAGGCCGATAACGGTAATCAGGCCGATCTTGAAGAACAGGTCGTTCGGCAGGCCACGCATCATCGACAGGCCGATGGCACCGAGCACGCCCAGTGGCACCACCAGCAGCACCGCCACCGGGATCGACCAGCTTTCATACAGCGCCGCCAGGCACAGGAACACCACCACGATGGACAGCACCAGCAGCAGCGTCGCTGCGTTGCCGGCCAGGATTTCCTGGTAGGACATGCCCGACCAGTCGTAGCCGAAGCCGGCCGGCAGGTCGTTGTTGACGATGCTCTCCATGGTCTGCATCGCCTCACCCGAGCTGGTGCCCGGCGCCTGCGAGCCGACGATGTTGATCGCCGAATAGCCGTTGTAGCGGCTCAGTGACGGCGATGCGGACACCCATTCGGACTTGACCACGGTGCTCAGCGGGATCATCGCGTTGGTGCCGTCGGCGTTGGTGGTCAGGCTGGAGGGGCTGTAGAAGCTCTTCAGCGACTCCTGGCCGGTGCGGTACGGGCCATCGGCCTGCATGGTCACGCGTTTGATGCGGCCTTCGTAGAAGAAGTCGTTGACGTACACCGGCGCCAGCATCAGCTGGATGGTGCTGTACACGTCCGACACCGACATGCCCATCGACTGCGCCTGCACGCGATCCACGTGCAGCTGCAGCTGCGGAGCGTTCTCCAGGCCGTTCGGACGCACGCCAACCAGTGCTTCAGGCTTCTGCGCCGCCTGGCCAAGCAGGATGTTGCGGGCCTGCGTCAGCTGCTCGTAGCCGGCACCACTGCGGTCCTGCAGCCACATGTCGAAGCCACCGAACTGGCCCAGGCCCTGCACTGTCGGCAGGTTGACCACGAAGATCTGCGCTTCCTTGATGCCGTAGAACGCGCCGTTCATGTTCTGGATGAACTCCGGCGCGGTGAACTCGCGTTCTTCCCACGGCTTCAGGCGGATGAAGCCCATGCCCACGTTCTCGCCGGAACCGACGAAGCTGAAGCCGGCCACCTGCAGCATGCCTTCAAAGCCATCCTGCTTTTCCAGAATGCCGCGCATCTGCGCGAAGACCTCGTTGGTCTGGCCCTTGGTCGAGCCCGGGGGCAGCTGCACGATCGCCAGCGCATAACCCTGGTCTTCTTCCGGCAGGAAGCTGCCCGGCATGCGCGTGAACAGGAAGCCGCACAGCGCGGTCAGTACCACGAACAGGATCATCCAGCGCGGGGCATGGCGCACCGCCGAGGTGATGTGGCCCACGTAGGTGTGGCTGATCTTGTCGTAGTACTTGTTGAAGGTGCGGTAGACGATGTTCGGGTTGTCGTTGTGCGTCGGCTTCAGGAAGGTCGCGCACAGCGCCGGGGTGAAGCCCAGCGCCAGGAAGGCCGAGAACGCCATCGAGATGGCGATGGTCAGCGCGAACTGCTTGTAGATTTCGCCGGCGGCACCGCCCTGCAGTGCGGACGGGATGAACACCGCTGCCAGCACGACGGTGATCGCCACCACCGCGCCGGTGATCTGGGTCATCGCCTTCTGCGTGGCCGGCTTCGGCGCCAGGCCTTCCTCGCTCATGATGCGCTCGACGTTCTCGATCACCACGATGGCGTCGTCGACCACGATGCCGATCGCCAGCACCATCGCGAACAGGGTCAGCTGGTTGATCGTGAATCCGATCATCCACATGCCCAGGAAGGTACCCAGCAGGGCGACCGGGATGACCAGGGTCGGGATCAGGGTGGCGCGGAAGTTCTGCAGGAAGATCAGCATCACCAGGAACACCAGCAGCACCGCTTCGAACAGCGTCTTGACCACTTCCTGGATCGAGATCTTGACGAAGGTCGTGCTGTCGTACGGCGAGAACCAGGTCACGCCGGCCGGGAAGCTGGGCTGCAGTTCGTCCATCTTGGCGCGCACCGCATCGGCCACGTTCAGGGCGTTGGCGCCCGGCAGCAGCTGGATGGCGAAGGCACCGGTCGGCTTGCCGTTGTACTGGGTGTCGAAGCCGTAGTTGTTGGCACCGAAGGCGACGCGGGCGATGTCCTTGAGCAGCACGCGCGAGCCATCGGCATTGGCGCGCAGGATGATGTTCTCGAACTCCTGCGGCGAGCTGAAACGTCCTTCAGCCGACACGGTGGCGGTGAAGTGCTGGCCTTCCGGCGACGGGTCCGAGCCCAGTGCACCGGCGGCGAACTGCACGTTCTGGGCACGCACGGCAGCCAGGACCTGGCTGGCCGAGAGACCATAACCCTGCATCTTCTCCGGGTTCAGCCAGATGTTCATGGCGTACTCGGAACCGAACTGCTGGGTGCTGCCGACGCCGGGAATGCGCGAGACCTGGTCGAGCACGCGCGAACCGACGATGTCGTTCAGCGCGTCACGGTTGATCGCCGCCGTATCCGACTGCAGGGCCACGACCATCAGGAAGCCGGCATTGGCCTTGGCCACCACCACGCCCTGCTGGGTCACCTCCGACGGCAGTCGTGGCGTCGCCAGCGACACCTTGTTCTGCACCTGCACCTGGGCGATGTCCGGATCGGTACCGGTCTCGAAGGTGAGGGTGATCTGCGCACGGCCATTGGACGAGGACGAAGAACTGAAGTACAGCAGGTGATCGATACCGGTCAGCTGCTGCTCGATCACCTGGGTGACCGATTTTTCGGTGGTGTCCGCGCTGGCGCCCGGATAGGTGGCCGAGACGGTCACCTGTGGCGGAGCGATGTTGGGATAGGACTCCACGCCCAGGTTGAGGATCGCGATCACGCCGCTGAGCGAGATCAGGATCGCTACCACCCAGGCGAAGACTGGATGTTCGATGAAAAATTTAGGCATGACGGAAGGTTCCCGTTACTGCTTGTTCGAGTCGGTGGCGGCCGGCGCGGCCTTGTCGGCTGCGTCGGTCTGGGCCGGAGCCTTGTCGGCGGCAGCGGCAGGTGCGGCCGGGCCGGCACCGCCGGCGGCGGGCTTGCCGGCGGCGTCCTGACCCGGGGTCCAGGGCTTGGCGACGGCCGGGCTGCCTTCCTTGACCTTCTGCACGCCGGCCACGATCACCTTGTCGCCGGCGGCCAGGCCATCGCTGACCAGCCAGTTGCCGCCCTGTGCGCCTTCGGTCTTGACGTTCTTGCGCGCCACCTTGCCATCGGCACCGACCACCATCACGTAGCCGCCCGTGGTGTCGCGCAGCAGCGCCTGCTGCGGCACCAGGTAGGCATTGTTGCGCTCGCCGAGGTTGGCCTGGAAGCTGACGAAGGCTCCCGGCAGCAGGATCTGCTGCGGATTGGGCAGCAGCGCACGCAGCGACACCGCGCCGGTGGCCGGGTCGACCGTAGTCGAGGAGAAGTCGAGGGTTCCCGGCTCGCTGTAGGTGCTGCCATCGGCCAGCTTCACGTTGACGGTGGCCTTGCCGTCGCCGGCCAGGGCCAGGGCGCCCTTGGCCTGCTGCGCGCGCAGCTGGGTCAGCTCGTCCACGCTGAGCGAGAAGTTGACGTACAGCGGATCGAGCTGGTCAACGGTGGTCAGCAGGGTCACGTCGCCCTGGCCGACCAGTGCGCCCTCGGTCACCTGCTGCTTGTTGGCCACGCCGCTGATCGGCGCGGTCACTTCGGCGTAGCCCAGGTTGATCCGCGAGGAGGTCACCGCCGCTTCGGCCTGCTTGACCGCGGCCAACGCAGTGCGCTCGGCCGATTCGGCGTTGTCCAGGTCGGACTTGGAGACGAACTGCTGCGGTGCCAGCGAGCGGGCACGATCGGCCGCCACCTTGGCGTTGGCGTAGGTGGCGCGCGCCGAGGCCAGCTGGGCCTCGGACGCGTTCAGCGAGGCGCGCAGCGGTGCCGGGTCGATCAGGAACAGGGTCTGCCCCTGCTTGACCTGGGAGCCTTCCTGGTAGACGCGCTTGAGCAGCACGCCCGGCACGCGTGCGCGGACATCGGCACTGCGGAACGGCGACAGGCGGCCGACCAGCTCGCGCTGCAGCGGCAGGGTCTGCGGCTTCGCATCGATCACGCCCACCTCCGGCGGCGGGGGTGTCTGCTGTTCCGGTTTCTTGCAGGCAGCCAGCGCGACAGCAACGGCGCACGTCAAGGCAAGGGTGCGGAGTGGGGCGGTCATCAGGAGGAACTCCGGGGTTGGTTTGTAGACGGGGCCGGCGACGGTTGCGGCGCAAACGCGCGCAGGAAGCTGTCGACGGAGAACTCTGCCCAGCGCCGACGCAGGAGCGCGTCATCACGATGGGGGGTATGGAAGCGCTGTTTGTCGAAATCCTGACCGGCGATCATGCTCAGCAGCAGTTCGGCCATGAAGTGCGGGTCGTCATGCCGGAGCAGGCCACGCCTGCAAACGGTTTCAATCCATTCAGAAAGATGAAGTGTCAGCGCGCCAGCACCATGCCGGTACAGCGCCCGGGCCTCTTCGGGGAACTGGGCGGCATCTGCAGCGATCAGCCGGCAGGCCTGGCCGACATGCGGTTGGTTGAAATGCTCCAGGAAGTCGATGGCGAACTGCAACAGGCTGGCACGCAGGTCGTCACTGCGGAGTGCACGCAGCATTGCCCCCGTCGCGTGTCCCACATGCCGCTGCATCACCCGCCGCAGCAGTTCCTGCTTGCTGCCATAGCGCGAGTACAGGGTCTGCTTGGAGCAGCCGGCCTGCTGGGCCACCGCATCCATGCTCATCTGCATGCCCTGCCGGGCCAGCAGTTCGCGCACGGCATCGAACACGCGCTCATCGCGCGCATCGAGGGCAACGGGGAAGTAGGCCGGGTTCACGCGGTGGACTATACCGTCCAGTTCAGGATTGTGGAATCGAAACGACGTTCCCGCGTGTGTCTTCCGGTAACACGCTTTGCCGATCCTGTCGGCAAGGCGGCCGCCCCCCGCTCGCTCCGTACCTGGGCGAACTGAATAGGCGTCTAAACCGCAGCAAACCCGAATCTGCTTATTCCGTCCTGCAGCAAGGCCTTTTCGCGCGGGAGGGCTACAATTTCATTTTCCCAACTGAGCAAGCGCATCGCTCTGCCATGAAACCGCAAAAAACCGCAGCCAAGACCGTGAAAAACAAGACCAAACCAGCTGAGTCGGAGGTCGCAGTGACCGCTGGTTTCTCCCTGGAGCCGGTATACACGGCCTTGCGCAAGCGTTACCCGGCGGCCGCCCAGGCCGAAGCAGTGGCGTTTGCCGCTGACTTCTACAAGCGCATGGAGGCGGACGAGTTCCCGCACCACAGCGCTGAAGAGTGGGCCGCGCTCGCGGCCGAGACGCTGGAGTTCGCCCGTGCCCGCAAGGCTGGCAAGGCCAACGTGCGCGTGTTCAATCCGACGGTGAAGGCGAACGGTTGGGAATCGCCGCACACCGTGCTGCAGATCATCAACGACGACATGCCGTTCCTGGTCGACACCGTGACCATGTCACTGGCCGAACAGGGCGTGGGCGTGCACGTGCTCGGCCACCCGGTGCTGCGCTTCACCCGCGACAAGGCCGGCAAGCTGGTCAAGGTCGGCGAGGGCGAGGCCGAATCGGTGATGCTGCTGGAGATCGACCGCCAGCCGGCCGATGCCATGGCCGCCATCGAGCAGGCCATCGGCAAGGCGCTGGACGAAGTGCGGGCGATCGTGCGCGATTGGCAGCCGATGAAGGACAAGGCACTGGCACTGGCCGACGATCTGGGCAGCCGTGCGCTGCCGGTCGACGATGCCTCGCGCAGGGAAGCGCAGGAGTTCCTGCGCTGGGCCGCCGACAACCACTTCACCTTCTTCGGCTACCGCGAGTACCGCGTCGAGAAGCAGGGCAAGGAAGACGTGCTGGCGCCGCTGAACGAGACCGGCCTGGGCCTGATGCGCGGCAAGGACAAGTCCGCCGCACGCCCGGTCAAGACGCTCGCCGCCCAGGGCCTCAACGCCACGTCGGGGTTGAAGGACGCGCTGATCCTGACCAAGACCAATGCGCGCTCCCGCGTGCACCGCGCCGGCTACATGGACTACATCGGCGTGCTGGAATTCGACGCCAAGGGCAGGATCATCGGCGAGCAGCGCTTCCTTGGCCTGTTCACTTCCAGTGCCTACAACCGCCGCCCGTGGGAAATCCCGCTGGTGCGCCAGCGCCACGAATACGTGATGAAGCAGTCCGGCCTGGCCGCATCCAGCCACAGCGGCAAGGCACTGCGCCACATCCTGGAAACCCTGCCGCGCGAAGAACTGTTCCAGTCCAGCGAGGACGAACTGTTCCGCACCGCGATGGGCGTGCTGGGCCTGCAGGAGCGCGTGCGCAGCCGCCTGTTCCTGCGCCGTGACAAGTACAGCCGCTTCATCTCCGCGCTGGTCTACCTGCCGCGCGAGCGCTTCAACACCGACGTGCGCCTGCGCATCGAGGCGATGCTGAAGGAAGCGCTGCATGGCGAGTACGTCGACAGCTCGGTGGTGCTGGGTGAATCGCCGCTCGCGCAGGTGCATCTGATCGTGCGCCCGAAGCCCGGCGAGATGCTTGACGTGGATACAGCCGAACTGGAGCGCAAGCTCGCCCAGGTGCTGCGCAACTGGCAGGACGACCTGCGCGAAGCGCTGGTGGCCCGTCATGGCGAAAGCGAAGGCCTGCGCATCGCGGCCCGCATCGGCAAGGCACTGCCGGCCGGCTACATCGAAGACAACAGCACCGCAGTTGCCGCCAACGACGTCAGCCAGCTCGACGCGCTGACCGGTCCGGACGATCTGCGCCTGAGCCTGCAGGCGGTGCCGCGCGAAAGCGGCGATGGCCTGCGCCTGAAGCTGTACCGCCAGCTGGACGACATTCCGCTGTCCGACGCGCTGCCGATGATGGAGAACATGGGCCTGCGCGTGATCGCCGAGCGCCCGTACCGCCTGTCGGTCGACAACGCTCCGGTATACGTGCAGGACTTCGAGGTCGAATCGACGGCCGGTGCGATCGATGCGGCCAGCGTCGACGAAGCATTCGGCGAAACCTTTGCCCGCGTCTGGCACGGTGATGCCGAGAACGATGGCTTCAACCGCCTGGTGCTGGCCGCCGGCCTGCACTGGCGCCAGGTGGCCATGCTGCGCGGCTACTGCAAGTATCTGCTGCAGACCGGCGTGCCGTTCTCGCAGGCGTACGTGGAAGGCACGTTCGCCCGCTATCCGCTGCTGGCGCGCCTGCTGGTCGAACTGTTCGAAGCGCGCTTCGATCCGGCCACCGGCCACGAGAGCAAGGACGACATCGCGGCCGGCCAGGCCCAGCTGAAGGCCCACTTCGATGTGCTGGCCGCCGGCGACGAGGCCACCCTGAAGGTGCTCAAGACTGTGGTCGATGCCCGCAAGGGTGACCGCGACGCGCAGATGCAGGCCGCGCGCGATGCGCTGCTGAAGCTGATGGACCGCGTGTCGAGCCTGGACGAA
The DNA here is from genome assembly GCF_056393265.1 of Stenotrophomonas sp. Steno-C15. Classification (NCBI taxonomy): domain Bacteria; kingdom Pseudomonadati; phylum Pseudomonadota; class Gammaproteobacteria; order Lysobacterales; family Lysobacteraceae; genus Stenotrophomonas; species Stenotrophomonas sp. Steno-C15. Next base: position 2,697 of record NZ_JBWJPF010000010.1, on the reverse strand, counting down.
GACCGCATCCTGCGTTCGTTCATGGGCGTGATCGATGCCACCCTGCGTACCAGCTACTACCAGACCGACGCCAATGGCCAGCACGGCCATGTGATCAGCTTCAAGTTCGACTCGGCGCTGGTGCCGGACCTGCCGAAGCCGCGTCCGTACCGCGAGATCTTCGTCTACGGTCCGCGCGTGGAAGGTACCCACCTGCGCTTCGGCGCGGTGGCCCGTGGCGGCCTGCGCTGGTCGGACCGTCGCGAAGACTTCCGTACCGAAGTGCTGGGTCTGGTCAAGGCGCAGATGGTCAAGAACACCGTCATCGTGCCGGTCGGTGCGAAGGGCGGCTTCTTCGCCAAGACCCCGCCGGTGAACGGCGACCGCGACGCGATCTTCGCCAACGGCGTGGCCTGCTACAAGCTGTTCATCCAGGGCCTGCTGGACATCACCGACAATATCGTCAACAACAAGATCGTGCCGCCGGTGGATGTCGTGCGGCACGACATGGACGATCCGTACCTGGTGGTGGCCGCCGACAAGGGCACGGCGACCTTCTCCGATATCGCCAACGGCCTGGCCATCGCGCACGGCTTCTGGATGGGCGATGCGTTCGCCTCCGGTGGTTCGGTGGGGTACGACCACAAGGGCATGGGCATCACCGCGCGCGGTGCATGGGAGTCGGTCAAGCGCCACTTCCGTGCGCTTGGCCGTGACAGCCAGAGCCAGGACTTCACCGCGGTCGGCGTCGGCGACATGTCCGGCGATGTGTTCGGCAACGGCATGCTGCTGTCGCGCCACATCCGTCTCGTCGCGGCATTCGACCACCGCCATATCTTCCTTGACCCGAACCCGGACGCGGCGACCTCGTTCGTCGAGCGCGAGCGCATGTTCACCGTGCCGCGTTCAAGCTGGGCAGACTACGACGCCAAGCTGATCAGCAAGGGTGGCGGCGTGTACCCGCGCAGCCTGAAGTCGATCGAGATCACCCCGCAGGTGCGTGAAGCGCTGGGCCTGGACGAGAACGTCAAGGCGCTGTCGCCGAACGACCTGATGAGCGCGATCCTGAAGGCACCGGTGGACCTGCTGTGGAACGGCGGCATCGGCACCTACGTGAAGGCCGCCAGCGAGCAGCACAGCGATGTCGGCGACCGTGCCAACAACGCACTGCGCGTGAACGGTGGCGAGCTGCGCTGCAAGGTGGTGGGCGAGGGCGGCAACCTCGGCATGACCCAGCTGGGCCGTATCGAGGCCGCGCAGGCCGGCGTGCTGCTCAACACGGACTTCATCGACAACTCGGCCGGCGTGGATACGTCGGACCATGAAGTCAACATCAAGATCCTGCTCAACGATGTGGTGCGGGCGAAGAAGCTGACGGTCGACCAGCGCAACAAGCTGCTGGCCTCGATGACCGATGAAGTCGCCGACCTGGTGCTCAACGACAACTATCGCCAGAACCAGGCGCTGAGCCTCATGGAGCGGATGGCGGTCAAGCGCCTGGGTTCCAAGCAGCACTTCATCCGCACCCTGGAACAGCAGGGGCTGCTGGACCGGCAGATCGAGTTCCTGCCGTCCGATGCCGAGCTGTCCCAGCGCAAGGCGCGCGGCCAGGGCCTGACCCGTCCGGAGCTGTCGGTGCTGCTGTCCTACTCCAAGCTGGTGGCGTTCAACCAGCTGCTGGAGTCGGATATTCCGGAAGATCCGTACCTCTCCAAGGAGCTGCTGCGCTACTTCCCCACGCCGCTGCAGAAGAAGTACGCCGATGCGATGGAGCGTCACCGCCTGAAGCGCGAGATCATCGCCACGGCGGTGACCAACCAGACCATCAACCGCATGGGCGCAACGTTCCTGATGCGCATGCAGGAAGACACCGGCCGCTCCATCGCCGAGGTCGCCAAGGCCTACACCATCAGCCGCGAGACGCTGGATGCGCGCGCGCTGTGGGCGCAGATCGACGCCCTCGACGGCAAGGTGCCGGAGTCGGTGCAGATCGACGCGCTGGAGGTGATCTGGAAGCTGCAGCGTTCGTTCGTGCGCTGGCTGCTGTCGCGTCCGGGTGCGATGCCGGGCATCACTGAAGCGGTCAACCGCTATCAGGGCCCGTTCAACGACATCCGTGTCGCGTCGGGTGTGCTGCCGGACTCGCAGCGTCCGACCTACGAGGCGCTGGTGGCCGAGTGGAAGGAGAAGGGCCTGCCGTCCGCGCTGGCACAGCAGCTGTCCGAGCTGCACTTCCTGGAACCGGCGTTCGACATCATCGAACTGGCCCGTATCCGCAAGCTCAAGCCGGTGGACGTGTCCAAGGTGCACTTCCGTCTGGGCGATGCCCTCCAGCTGCCGTGGCTGTTCGAGCAGGTCGATGCACTGGAAGTCAACGGCCGTTGGCATGCGGTGGCACGCGGCGTGCTGCGCGACGAGCTGGCCGCCAACCATCGCAACCTGGCCGGTCAGGTGCTCGCCACCAAGGGCGGCAGTGCCGAGGCCAAGGTGGCTGCATGGATGGGCCGCGATGACAACAGCCTGCGCTTCACCCTGGCAATGCTGGCGGAACTGGCCGAGCAGAAGACCCTGGACTACCCGACCGTCTCGGTCGCGGTCCAGCGCCTGGGCCAGCTGGCCGCACACGGTGCGTGACTGATGTAGTGCCGGGCCACGCCCGGCCTGCGTGAAACGGAGCGGCCGCGCGAAAGCGGGGCCGTTCTGTTTCTGGCCACTGGG